>NZ_PSUG01000018.1:0-63636 GCF_002931755.1 Rathayibacter sp. AY2B3
TCGAGTATAACGGCGCCTGCGAATCCGCGAGGAATGCGTCGTCCCGTGTTCGGCCCGATGTATACGGGGGGCGGAGCGGATGGCCTCGTCGCGGTGCCCTCCAGCGCCCCTGCGGGGCGCTCGCCAGGCCCGGCCGGGCACCGCGACGAGGCCACCCGATCCGGCCGGTCCGGGGACGCACCACCCGACCGTGCCGAGCACGTGATGCCGCCCGACCCGTGAGCCGGTGCGAGGCCGCGCAAGACGGACCGGTGATCCGCGTGGGAGCGGATCGGCGTAGCCGTACGCGCCCCGCTCTCGGAAACGCACCGCGCCGCGAAGCCGACTGCGCCACGCCGCGCGAGGAGCGGCGTGGACCACAGCACCGCGAACCGGCGATCCGCGTGCCAGCGGATCGCCGTGGCAGACCGCACCCCGCTCCCTGAAACGCATCCCGCGGCCGAGCCGCCAGCACGAGGCCGCCGAACGTCGGGGAGCCGCGCGGCCCCGTGCGAGGGGAACCGGCGATCCGCGTGTCAGCGGATCGACGTGGCAGACCGCACCCCGCTCTCGGAACCGCACCCCGCGGCCAAGCGCAAGCACGAGGCCGCCGAACGTCGGGAACCCGAGCGGGCCCGTCCGAGGCGAACCGGCGATCCGCGTCCCAGCGGATCGACGTAGCCGACCGCACCCCGCTCTCGGAAACCATCCCCGTCGCGAAGCCGACCGCGCCACGCCGCGCAGGGAGCGGCGTGGACGACGAAAGGGCGGGCCCGACGGGCCCGCCCTTTCGTCGCAGAAACTCAGACCCCGACGTGATTCCGGAATCGTGCGATCGCCGCGAACTCGTCGACCTGGAGGCTGGCGCCTCCGACGAGTGCTCCGTCGACGTCGGGCTCGCGCATGAAGCCGGCGATGTTGCCGGACTTCACGGAGCCGCCGTAGAGGATGCGGGTCTTCGCGGCGGTGTCGGCGCCCAGGACGTCGGCGACGACTCCGCGGAGCGCCTTGCAGACCTGCTGGGCCTGCTCGGGCGTCGCGGCCTGTCCGGAGCCGATGGCCCAGACCGGCTCGTAGGCGACGACGAGGTCGGCGTCCGCGGGGAGGCCGGTGAGGGCCTCCCTCAGCTGCGCGACCGGCACGGCCGAGGGGCCGTGCTTCTCGAGGTCCTCCGCGGTCTCGCCGACGCAGACGATCGGAGCGACGCCGTGCTTGAGAGCCGCAGCGGACTTGGCCGCGATGTCCGCGTCCGTCTCGCCGTGGAGCGTGCGACGCTCCGAGTGGCCGACGATCACGTAGTCGCAGTCGAGCTGCTTGAGGAACTGACCCGAGATCTCGCCGGTGTAGGCGCCGCTGTCGAACTTCGAGACGTCCTGCGCGCCGTACTTGAGCGGCAGCTTGTCCGAGTCGACGAGGATCTGCACGGGACGGAGATCCGTGAAGGGCGGGAACACCGCGACCTCGACGCCGTCGAAGTCGTGATCGGCGTCCTTGAGGCTCCACGCCAGCTTCTGGACGAAGGCGATGGCCTGGAGGTGGTCCAGGTTCATCTTCCAGTTGCCGGCGATGAGCGGGGTGCGGGCGGTGGTGTCTACCATCCGAGGACCTCCAGTCCGGGGAGGCGCTTGCCCTCGAGGAATTCGAGGCTCGCTCCGCCTCCCGTCGAGATGTGGCCGAACTGGTCGTCCGTGAAGCCGAGGGCACGGACGGCCGCGGCGGAGTCGCCTCCGCCGACGACGCTGAGCCCGTCGACCTCGGTGAGCGCCTGAGCGACGGTCTTCGTGCCGGCCGCGAACGGCTCGAGCTCGAAGACGCCCATGGGGCCGTTCCAGAACACCGTCCTGGACGCCGCGATGATCTCGGCGAAGTGCGCCGCGGTGTCCGGTCCGATGTCCAGGCCTAGGCCCTTCTCGCCGAAGGGCGTGCCCTCGATGGCGTCGGCCGAGGCGACCTGGTGCTCGGCGTCGGGGCCGAACTCCGACGCCACGACGACGTCCGTCGGCAGGACGATCTCCACGCCCAGCTCCTTCGCCTTCGCGAGGTAGCCGAGCACGGTGTCGACCTGGTCGGCCTCCAGCAGGCTGGCGCCGACCGCGTGGCCCTGGGCCTTGAGGAAGGTGAAGAGCATTCCACCGCCGATGAGGATCGAGTCGACCTTCGGCAGCAGGTGCTCGATCACTCCGAGCTTGTCCGAGACCTTCGAGCCGCCGAGCACGACCGCGTAGGGGCGCTCGGGCTTCTCGGTGAGCCGCTCCAGCACCTCGAGCTCGGCCGCGATCAGCGTGCCGGCCGCGCTGGGGAGCAGCTCGGCGAGCTCGTAGACGCTCGCCTGCTTGCGGTGCACGACGCCGAACCCGTCGGAGACGAAGGCGTCGCCGTAGGCGGCCAGCTTCTCGGCGAAGGCGCGGCGCTCGGCCTCGTCCTTGCTCGTCTCGCCGGCATTGAACCGGAGGTTCTCCAGGACGACGACCCGGCCGTCCTCGAGGGCGTCGACGGCGGCCGAGGCGGCCTCGCCGACGGTGTCCTCGGCGAAGGCGACCGGAGCGTCGAGCAGCTCGCCGAGGCGGGCGGCGACGGGAGCGAGGCTGTACTTCGCCTCGGGCTTCCCCTCGGGGCGCCCGAGGTGGCTCACGACCACGACTCGGGCACCCTCGGAGACCAGACGCTGGAGCGTGGGCACCGACGCTCGCACGCGGCCGTCGTCCGTGATCGTTCCGTCCTTCAGGGGGACGTTCAGATCGCAGCGGACGACGACGCGCTTGCCTGCGAGGGAGCCCAGTGAGTCCAGAGTGCGGAGCGTCACTGCGCGCAGCCCTTAGAGCTTGCCGGCGACGAACTCGGTGACGTCGACGAGGCGGTTGGAGTAGCCCCACTCGTTGTCGTACCAGGAGGCGACCTTGACCTGGCTGCCGATGACCTTCGTGAGGCCCGCGTCGAAGATCGACGAGTGCGGGTCGGTCACGATGTCGCTCGAGACGATCGGGTCCTCCGTGTACTTGAGGATGCCCTTGAGGTCGCCCTCGGAGGCGGCCTTGTACGCCGCGTTGATCTCCTCGACGGTGGCGGGCGTGGTCAGCTCGACGGTGAGGTCGGTGATCGAGCCGGTCGGGACCGGGACGCGGAGGGCGTAGCCGTCGAGCTTGCCGACGAGCTCCGGGATGACCAGGCCGAGCGCCTTGGCGGCACCGGTCGAGGTCGGGATGATGTTGACGGCGGCGGCGCGCGCGCGACGCAGGTCGCTGTGGGGGCCGTCCTGCAGGTTCTGGTCGGCGGTGTACGCGTGGACCGTGGTCATCAGGCCGCGCTCGATGCCGAAGTTGTCGAGCAGCACCTTGGCGAGCGGCGCGAGGCAGTTCGTGGTGCAGGACGCGTTCGAGATGATGTCGTGCGTCGCCGGGTCGTAGGTGTTCTCGTTCACGCCGAGGACGAGGGTCGCGACGTCGCTGCCGGTGGCGGGAGCGGAGACGATGACCTTCTTGGCACCCGCGGTGATGTGCTTGCGCGCATCCTCCGACTTGGTGAAGCGGCCGGTCGACTCGATGACGACGTCGACTCCCAGCTCGCCCCAGGGGAGGTTCGCGGGGTCGCGCTCCTCGAGGACGATGATCGGCTTGCCGTTGACGACGATGCGGTCGCCGTCGAGCTCGACGGTCGCGTCGAGGCGGCCCGTGATGGAGTCGTACTTCAGGAGGTGCGCGAGGGCCTTGTTGTCGGTGAGGTCGTTGACCGCGACGATCTCGAGGTCGCTGCCCTTGGCGAGGGCTGCACGGAAGAAGTTACGGCCGATACGGCCGAAGCCGTTGATGCCGATCTTGACGGACACAGATATCTCCTGGTGAGGAAAGGCACCTCGACGGTGCAGTGGAGGGGTGGAAGCCGACGACAGGGCGTCCCGGACGCGGGGCCCGGGACGCCGAGATCGCTACGACAGTAGCAGCAGGCCCGAAGTCTTCTCGCGGGCCTTCTCGAAGCGCGCGGAGACGTCGGCCCAGTTCACGATGTTCCAGAACGCCTTGACGTAGTCGGCCTTCACGTTGACGTAGTCGAGGTAGAAGGCGTGCTCCCACATGTCGAGGAGGAGGACCGGGACGGTCGCCGCGGCGAGGTTGCCCTGGTGGTCGTAGAGCTGCTCGATGATGAGCTTCTCGCCGAGCGAGTCCCAGGCCAGGATCGACCAGCCGGAGCCCTGGATGCCGAGGGCGGAGGCGGTGAAGTGGGCGCGGAACTTGTCGAACGACCCGAAGTTGTCGTCGATGGCCGCGGCGAGCTCGCCGACGGGCTTGTCGCCGCCGTCCGGCGAGAGGTTGTTCCAGAACACGGTGTGGTTCACGTGACCGGCGAGGTTGAAGGCGAGGTCCTTCTGGAGCTTGTTCACGTTCGCGAGGTTCTCGCTGTCGCGAGCCTCCTGCAGCGAGGCGAGGGCGGTGTTCGCCCCGGCCACGTACGTCGCGTGGTGCTTGTCGTGGTGGAGCTCCATGATCCGCCCACTGATGTTCGGCTCGAGGGCCGAGTAGTCGTAGGGCAGTTCGGCGAGCGTGTAGTCAGCCATGTGCGATCTCCTGTTCGTGGTCGTCGCTCCCGTGCGACCCGCCGGCGTCTCGGCGTCCTCCGCGAGGCGGAGGAGGAGGGCCGGGAGTGTCCTGAGCGACCCGATCAGTCTAGCGAGGGGGCCACTCCGCGTTCGGAGGGCTTGCGTTGTTCGACCAGGAGACACTCAGCGTTCGCCGGGCGGGGCGCGCCGCGCGGCCGGGCCTACAGATCCTGCAGCTCGGCCGGGAGGTTCGCGTCGGTGCCCGGGATGCCGAGGTCGGAGGCGCGCTTGTCGGCCATCGCCAGCAGTCGGCGAATGCGGCCGGCGACGGCGTCCTTCGTCATCGGCGGATCGGCGTGGTGGCCGAGCTCGTCGAGGCTCGCGTCGCGGTGGGCGAGGCGCAGGCGCCCGGCGTAGCGGAGGTGCTCGGGGATGTCGTCGCCGAGGATCTCCATCGCGCGCTCGACGCGGGCGCACGCGGCGACGGCGGCCTGGGCGGAGCGGCGGAGGTTCGCGTCGTCGAAGTTCACGAGGCGGTTGGCGGTCGCCCGGACCTCGCGGCGCTGGCGCAGCTCCTCCCAGCTCGCGACGGTCGCGGTCGCGCCCATCAGGGTGAGCATCGCGCTGATGCTCTCGCCGTCGCGGATGACGACCCGGTGGACGCCGCGGACCTCGCGGGACTTGGCCTGGACGCCCAGGCGTCCGGCCGCTCCGACGATCGCCATCGCCGCCTCGTTGCCGGGGCAGACGATCTCGAGCGCCGCGGAGCGGCCCGGGTCGGTCAGCGAGCCCTGCGCCAGGAAGGCGCCGCGCCACAGGGCGGCGAGCTCCTCGCGGGAGCCGGTGGTCAGGCGGTTCGGCAGGCCGCGGACGGGCCGGCCCCGCTGGTCGAGGAGGCCGGTCTGCCGCGCGAGGGTGTCCCCGCCCTCGACGACGCGCACCAGCCAGCTCGTGGTCCGGCGGGACCCGCCGGCCGAGACGATGCTGCCCTCGCTGCGGACGCCGTACAGCTCGGCGAGGTCGCGGCGCACGCGGGTCGCGAGCGGGGCGGAGTCGAGCTCGACCTCGACCGCGAGGCGGTTGGAGATGATGTGCAGTCCCCCGGAGAAGCGGAGGATGGTCGCCAGTTCGGCGGCACGGACGGTGTTCTTGCGCGAGACGATCGCGACCAGTTCGCCCTTGACGTCTG
The DNA here is from genome assembly GCF_002931755.1 of Rathayibacter sp. AY2B3. NCBI lineage: Bacteria > Bacillati > Actinomycetota > Actinomycetes > Micrococcales > Microbacteriaceae > Rathayibacter > Rathayibacter sp. AY2B3. The sequence continues at coordinate 5,700 of NZ_PSUG01000018.1, forward strand.
CGGTGAGGGCCACGGAGTCTTCCTTACGTCGGGTGCGCGGCGGAGCGCGCGCGGATCATTCTCGGCCGAGGTCGCGGTGCGCCACGTTGACGGCGACGCCCGGCAGCTCGGCCAGGCGGGCCGCGACACGGCCCGCGACCGCGACGGAGCGGTGCTTGCCTCCCGTGCAGCCGATCGCGATGGTCGCGTGGCGCTTGTTCTCGCGCTGGTAGCCGTCGAGCACGGGGCGCAGGGCCCGGGAGTAGGAGTCGATGAACTCCTCGGCGCCCTGCTGGGCCAGCACGTAGTCTCTCACCTCTTCGTCGAGACCCGTGTGCGGACGCAACTCCGGGATCCAGTACGGGTTCGGCAGGAACCGCGCGTCGGCCACCATGTCGGCGTCCGTCGGCAGCCCGTACTTGAAGCCGAAGCTCATCACCGTGATCTGGAGGCCGGCGCGGCCGGCCTCGGCGAAGCGATCGGTGATGCTCGTGGCCAGCTGGTGGATGTTGAGGTCCGAGGTGTCGATGACGATGTCGGCCGACTCCCGCAGCTGCGCGAGGCGCGCGCGCTCGGCGGAGATGCCGTCGAGGAGGGTCCCCCGGCCCTGCAGCGGGTGCGGACGGCGCACCTGCTCGAAGCGGCGGACGAGCGCGGCGTCGGTGGCCTCGAGGAACACCACGCGCAGGTCGACCCCTGCGCGCAGCTCGCGGACGATGTCGCCGAGGTCCTCGAAGAAGTCGCGTCCGCGGACGTCGACGACCGCCGCGATCTTCGGCAGCGTGTCCCCCGCACGCTGCGCCAGGTCGACCAGCGGGCGCAGCATCTGCGGCGGCAGGTTGTCGACGACGTACCAGCCGAGGTCCTCCAGCGCGTTCGCGGCCGTGGAACGGCCCGCTCCGGACATCCCCGTGACGATCAGCACGTCCTGCTGCTCGCTCTCCGTGCTCATGCGCTCTCCGTGCTCGTGTCTGCTCGTGTCCTCGGTGCCCGCACCGGCCGCTCTCCCCCGGAGCGCGGGCCTCCAGCCTAGGGCGTGCCCCCGAGGGCGGGCCCGTCCGGGTGCAGGTGCGCATGGATCGCGCCCGCCAGCGTCGGGCCGATGCCCTTGACCTCGGCGATCTCGGCCTCGCCCGCCTCGCGGAGCCGGGCGACGGATCCGAAGTGCTTCAGCAGGTCGCGCACGCGCGTGCCTCCGAGCCCGGGCACCTCGGCCAGCTGCGACGAGATGTCGCGCTTGCGACGCGTCCTCTGGTGGGTGATCGCGAAGCGGTGCGCCTCGTCGCGGATGCGCTGGAAGAGGAAGAGCGCATCGCTGTTGCGCGGCAGGATGACGGGGAAGTCGGAGTCCGGCAGCCAGATCTCCTCGAGCCGCTTGGCGATCCCGCAGAGGGTGATGCCGGTCACCCCCGACTCGTCGAGCGCGCGCTGGGCGGCCGCGACCTGCGGCTGGCCGCCGTCGACGATCAGCAGCTGCGGGGGGTACGAGAACTTGCGCCGCTTGGCCTCGCCGGTCTCGGGGTCGACCGCGGCGGGCTCGGCCGGCTCGCGCAGGTAGGCGAGGCGGCGGGTGAGCACCTGGTGCAGCGACTCGGTGTCGTCCGTCGACTCCGCGATGGAGAAGCGCCGGTACTGGTCCTTCCGCGCGAGCCCGTCCTCGAAGACCACCATCGAGGCGACGATGTTGGTGCCGCTGAGGTGGGAGACGTCGTAGCACTCCATCCGCAGCGGTGCCTCGCTCATGCCGAGGGCGTCGCGGATGTCCTCGAGGGCCTGCGTCCGAGCGGTGAAGTCGGCGGAGCGGCGGGTCTTGTAGAGCATCAGCGAGTGCTTCGCGTTCTGCGTCGCCGTCTCGAGGAGGGCGGCCTTGTCCCCGCGCTGGGCCGCTCGGAGGCGGACGTTCGTGCCGCGCAGTCCGCTCAGCCACTCCTCGAGCGCCTCGGTGTCCTCGGGCAGCTCCGGCACGACGACCTCCCGGGGCGGGACGTCGCCGGTCTCGTAGGCGGCCTGGAGGGCCGTGTCGACGAGCTCCGCCGTGCTCATGTCGAGCTCCTTGTCGACCACCCAGCCCCGCTCGCCGCGGATGCGGCCGCCGCGGACCCGGAACTGCTGCACCGAGGCGGCCAGCTCGTCGTGGACGATCGCGTAGAGGTCGACGTCCACGTTGTCCTTCAGCACGACCGCGCTCTTGGCGAGGACCGCGTCGAGGGCGGCGGCCTGATCGCGCAGCTTGCCTGCGCGCTCGTACTCCATCGCCGCGGCGGCTTCGCGCATCTCCTTCTCGAGCTCGCCGATCATCCGGCGGTCGTGGCTGCCCATGAAGGCGACGAAGCGGTCCACCATCTCGCGGTGCTCGGCGAAGGTGACGCGGTGGGAGCAGGGCCCGCCGCAGCGGCCGATCTGCGACGCGAAGCAGGGTCTGCCGCTCTGCATCGCGCGCTTGTAGTTGGAGTCGTTGCACGTCCTGATCGGGAACGCCTTGATCATCAGGTCGATGGTCTCGTGGATCGCCCAGATCTTCGGGTAGGGCCCGAAGTAGCGGGCCTTCCTGATCCTGGCGTTCCGCGTGACCATCACCCGCGGCGCCTCGTCGCCGAGCGTCACCGCCATGTAGGGGTACGACTTGTCGTCGCGGAACTTGACGTTGAAGGGCGGATCGAACTCGTTGATCCAGGTGAACTCGAGCTGCAGGGCCTCGACATCGGTGCCGACGACGGTCCACTCGACCCCGGAGGCCGAGGTGACCATCCGCCGGGTGCGCTCGTGCAGGCTCGGCAGCGGGGCGAAGTAGTTGCTCAGCCGCGCGCGGAGGTTCTTGGCCTTGCCCACGTAGAGCACCCGCCCGCGGGCGTCCGTGAAGCGGTACACGCCCGGGAGGGTCGGGATCTCGCCCGGCTTCGGCCGGAAGTCGACTGTCTGCGCCATGCCTCTCGCTCGCGTCAGCCGAGGATCTCGGCGAGGAACATGCCGGTGTGGCTGCCCTCGACCTTCGCCACGTGCTCGGGGGTGCCCACCGCGACCACCTGGCCGCCGCCGGCGCCGCCCTCGGGACCCATGTCGATCAGCCAGTCGGCCGACTTGATGACGTCGAGGTTGTGCTCGATGGTGATCACCGTGTTGCCCTTGTCGACCAGGCCGTTGAGGACCAGGAGGAGCTTGCGGACGTCCTCGAAGTGCAGGCCGGTCGTCGGCTCGTCGAGCACGTAGACGCTGCGGCCGTTGGAGCGGCGCTGGAGCTCGGTGGCCAGCTTGACGCGCTGCGCCTCGCCGCCGGAGAGCGTCGTCGCGCTCTGACCGAGGCGGACGTAGCCGAGCCCCACCTCCACCAGCGTGCGGAGGAAGCGGTGGATCGCCGTGATCGGCTCGAAGAAGTCGGCCGCCTCGGCGATCGGCATGTCGAGCACCTCGGCGATGTTCTTGCCCTTGTAGTGCACGGTCAGGGTGTCGCGGTTGTAGCGCGCTCCCCCGCAGACCTCGCACGCGACGTAGACGTCGGGCAGGAAGTTCATCTCGATCTTGATGGTGCCGTCGCCCGAGCACGCCTCGCAGCGGCCGCCCTTGACGTTGAAGCTGAACCGGCCGGGCAGGTACCCCCGCGCCTTCGCCTCGGTGGTCTCGGCGAAGAGGTTGCGGATGCGGTCGAACACGCCCGTGTAGGTGGCGGGGTTCGAGCGCGGCGTGCGGCCGATCGGATTCTGGTCGACGTGCACGACCTTGTCGAGGTTCTCGAGGCCGGTGACGCGCGTGTGCTTGCCCGGCACCTTGCGGGCGCCGTTGAGCTGGTTGGCGAGCACCCGGTAGAGGATGTCGTTCACCAGGGTGCTCTTGCCGGAGCCGGAGACGCCGGTGACCGCGACGAAGGTGCCGAGCGGGAACTCCGCGTCGACCTTGCGCAGGTTGTTGGCGTTCGCGCCGACGACCTTGATCATCCGCTTGCGGTCGATCTTCCGCCGCTTCTTCGGCACCTCGATCGCCTTGCGCCCGGACACGTAGTCGCCGGTCAGCGAGTGGGTGTTCTCGAGCAGCGACTCGTAGGAGCCGGAGTGCACGACCCTGCCGCCGTTGACGCCGGCGCCCGGGCCGATGTCGACGATCCAGTCGGCGGTGCGGATCGTGTCCTCGTCGTGCTCGACCACGATCAGGGTGTTGCCCAGATCGCGCAGCTTGATGAGCGTGTCGATCAGCCGGCGGTTGTCGCGCTGGTGCAGGCCGATGCTCGGCTCGTCCAGCACGTAGAGCACTCCGGTGAGGCCCGAGCCGATCTGGGTCGCCAGGCGGATGCGCTGCGCCTCGCCGCCGGAGAGGGAGGCGGCCGCGCGCGAGAGGTTGAGGTAGTTGAGCCCGACCTCGATGAGGAAGTCGATGCGCGCGCGGATCTCGCGCAGCACCTGTGCGGCGATGTGCGCCTCGCGGTCGGTCAGCTCGAGCCGGCTCATGAAGTCCTGAGCGTCGCCGAGGCTGAGATCGGCCACGTCCGCGATGCTCGCCCCGTGCACGAGCACGGCGAGCACCTCGGGCTTGAGGCGGGAGCCCTTGCACACGGGGCAGGGCACCTCGCGGAGGAACTCGGACCAGCGGGTGCGCTGGACGTCGGTCTCGGCCTGGACGAACTGGCGCTCGATGTAGGGGACGACGCCCTCGAAGCCGGAGGTGTAGCTCATCTCGCGGCCGTAGCGGTTCTTCCACTTGACCTTGACCTCGAAGTTGTCGCCGTGGAGGACCGCCTGCTGCACCTCGGTGCTGAGGCGCTTCCACGGGGTGGTCAGCGAGAATCCGAGGTCGCGGGAGAGGCCGTCGAGCAACTTCTCGTAGTACTGGAACAGTCCCTTGCCCTGGGTGGTCCAGGGGATGATGACGCCCTCGGCGATGCTCAGGTCGGGGTCGCCGAGCAGCAGCTCGTCGTCGACCGACATGCGGGTGCCGAGGCCCGAGCACTCCGGGCAGGCGCCGAAGGGCGCGTTGAAGGAGAAGGTCCGCGGCTCGATCTCGGTGAGCGAGATCGGGTGGTTGTTGGGGCAGGACAGCTTCTCGGAGTAGGTGGTCCAGGCGCCGTCGCCCTCGCCGTCGACGAAGTTGATCTGCACGATGCCGTCGGTGAGCCGCAGGGCCGTCTCGAGGGAGTCCGTGAGGCGCCCGAGGATGTCCGGTCCGGCGACGAGGCGGTCGACGACGACCGAGATGTCGTGCTTGTACTGCTTCTTGAGCACCGGCGGCTCGCTCAGCTGGATGAGCTTCCCGTCCACCATCGCGCGGGAGTACCCGCCCGCCGTCAGCTCCTTGAAGAGGTCGACGAACTCGCCCTTCTTCTGCGAGACGACGGGGCTGAGGATCTGGTACCGGGTGCCCGTCTCGAGCTCCATCAGCTGGTCGGCGATCTGCTGCACGGTCTGCGCCGAGATCCGCTCGCTGCAGATGGGGCAGTGCGGCACGCCGATGCGCGCCCAGAGCAGGCGCATGTAGTCGAAGATCTCGGTGATCGTGCCGACGGTCGAGCGCGGGTTGCGGTTCGTCGACTTCTGGTCGATCGAGACCGCGGGGCTGAGGCCCTCGATGAAGTCGACGTCCGGCCGGTCCACCTGGCCCAGGAACTGGCGGGCGTACGCGGAGAGGGACTCGACGTAGCGCCGCTGCCCCTCCGCGAAGATCGTGTCGAAGGCCAGGGAGGACTTGCCCGAGCCCGAGAGACCGGTGAACACCACCATCGAGTCGCGCGGGATCTCGAGGTCGACGTTCTGCAGGTTGTGCACCCGCGCGCCGCTCACCACCAGCTTCGAGGACGACTCGTCGAGCGAGGAGACGAAGCGGTGGAAGGAGGGAGAGGGGGTGGAGGAGGGGTCCGTAACGGCGTTCAGGATCGACACTCGGAAAGTGTATGCGGAGCCACCGACATCGCCCGTGGCGTTCGCTGGGCGCTGATCCGCGGGCCCCTCCCCTTGCGGATCAGCGCCGCCGATCAGGACAGGTGTCCGGCCTTCTCCATCTGGCGGAGCTCGCGCTTGAGCTCCTGGACCTCGTCGCGCAGCCGGGCCGCGAGCTCGAACTTGAGCTCGCCCGCCGCCTGGAGCATCTGCCCGTTCAGGTCGGAGATGATCGCCTCGAGATCGTTGCCGCCGTTCGCGGCGAGACCCTGACGGCGCAGGTTCGGCGTCGGGCTCTTCTTCTTGGCGTCGCGGCCGGCGAGCAGCTTGGCGGTGTCGGCCCCCTCGCGGGCGAGGGCGTCGGTGATGTCGGCGATCTTCTTCCGCAGCGGCGTCGGGTCGATGCCGTGGTCGAGGTTGTAGGCGACCTGCTTCTCGCGTCGGCGGTCGGTCTCGTCGATCGCGAGCCGCATCGAGTCCGTCACCTTGTCGGCGTACATGTGGACCTCGCCCGAGACGTTGCGGGCGGCACGGCCGATCGTCTGGATGAGCGACGTGGACGAGCGGAGGAAGCCCTCCTTGTCGGCGTCGAGGATCGCCACGAGCGAGACCTCGGGCAGGTCGAGCCCCTCGCGCAGCAGGTTGATGCCGACCAGGACGTCGTACACGCCCGCCCGCAGCTCCGAGAGGAGCTCGACCCGGCGCAGGGTGTCGACGTCGGAGTGCAGGTAGCGGACGCGGACTCCGGCCTCCGTGAGGAAGTCGGTCAGTTCCTCGGCCATGCGCTTCGTCAGCGTCGTGACGAGCACGCGCTCGTCGCGCTCGGTGCGGCGCTTGATCTCCTCGAGCAGGTCGTCGATCTGGCCCTTCGTCGGCTTGACGACGATCTCGGGGTCGATCAGGCCGGTCGGGCGGATGATCTGCTCGACGATGCCGTCGGCGATGCCCATCTCGTAGCGGCCCGGGGTCGCCGAGAGGTAGACGGTCTGGCCGACGCGCGACTTGAACTCCTCCCACTTCAGGGGCCGGTTGTCCATCGCCGAGGGCAGCCGGAAGCCGTGCTCGACCAGCGTGCGCTTGCGGGAGGCGTCGCCCTCGTACATCGCGCCGATCTGCGGCACCGTCACGTGCGACTCGTCGATCACGACGAGGAAGTCGTCCGGGAAGTAGTCGAGCAGGCAGTGCGGAGCCTCGCCCGACTCGCGGCCGTCGATGTGGCGGGAGTAGTTCTCGATGCCGGAGCAGAAGCCGATCTGCTGCATCATCTCGAGATCGAAGGTCGTGCGCATCCGCAGGCGCTGGGCCTCGAGGAGCTTGTTCTGCTTCTCGAGGTCGGCCAGGCGCACCTCGAGCTCCTGCTGGATGGTGTCGATCGCGCGGTGCATGACGTCCTGGCTGGCGACGTAGTGCGAGCCGGGGAAGACCGACACGGAGTCGAGCTTCCGGACGATGTCGCCGGTGAGCGGGTGGAGCGTGTAGAGCGCCTCGATCTCGTCGCCGAACATCTCGATCCGGATCGCGAGCTCCTCGTACATCGGGATGATCTCGATCGTGTCGCCCCGCACCCGGAAGGTGCCGCGGGCGAAGTCGACGTCGTTGCGCGCGTACTGCATCGACACGAACTTGCGGATGAGCCGGTCGCGGTCGACGCGCTGGCCGACCTGGAGAGCCACCATCGCCTCGAGGTACTGCTCGGGCTGCCCGAGGCCGTAGATGCAGGAGACGGTCGACACCACGATCACGTCGCGGCGGCTCAGGAGCGAGTTCGTGGTGGAGTGGCGCAGCCGCTCGACCTCGGCGTTGACCGAGCTGTCCTTCTCGATGAAGGTGTCCGTCTGCGGGACGTAGGCCTCGGGCTGGTAGTAGTCGTAGTACGAGACGAAGTACTCGACGGCGTTGTTCGGGAACAGCTCGCGGAACTCGTTGGCGAGCTGCGCCGCGAGGGTCTTGTTGTGCGCGAGCACGAGCGTGGGGCGCTGCACGGCCTCGACGAGCCAGGCCGTGGTCGCGGACTTGCCGGTTCCGGTGGCGCCCAGGAGGACGACGTCGGTCTCGCCGGCGTTGATGCGGGCGCTCAGATCGGCGATCGCGCCGGGCTGGTCACCGCTCGGCTTGTACTCGCTGATGACCTCGAACGGGTGCACGGCACGGGTTGGCTCCATGGTTCGAAGCGTAGCCGCGACCACCGACACCGGACGGCGCGTGCGCTGGCGGCGAACGGGGGTGCGCTCCCCGGCCGGACTGCTCCACCCCGAGGGAGGTGCCCTCGGAGGACCGTCAGCGGGCGAGCCGCTCCCACAGCGCGTCGGTCCGGGCGAGCGTCTCCTCCAGCGTGCCGGAGGAGTCGATCACGACGTCGGCGAGAGCGAGACGCTCCTCGTCGCTCGCCTGCGACGAGACCCTCGCACGCGCCTCCTCCTCGGTCATCCCCCGGAGGGCGACGAGGCGCTGGATGCGGACGTGCTGCGGCGCGTGCACGACGACCACCTCGTCGAACTCCCCCGCGCCACGGCCCTCGGCCAGAAGGGGGACGTCGTAGACGACCACCGCGGCCGGGTCCGCCTCGGCGGCCTGCGCGAACAGCCGCTGCGAGCGGAGAGTCACCGCCGGATGGGTGATGGCGTTGAGATCCGCCCGCGCCGCGGCGTCCGAGAAGACGATCGCGCCGAGCGCCGGACGGTCGAGCGTGCCGTCCGCGCGGATCACGGACGGGCCGAAGCGCTCGGAGATCGCCGCCAGCGCCGGCTCCCCCGGCTCGACGACCTCCCGCGCGAGGACGTCGGCGTCGACCACCACCGCTCCGTGCTCGGCGAGACGGCGGGCGACGGTGGACTTGCCCGAGGCGATGCCTCCGGTGAGGGCGACGAGATGCACCCGGCCACCCTACCCAGCGCCGTCGCCCGGAACGCCGAACGGCCGGCCCCCGAGGGGACCGGCCGTTCGTTGCGATGTGCTCGCGATCAGTTGTTCGAGGACAGCTTCTCGCGGAGCGCGGCGAGCGACTCGTCGTCGGCGAGGGTGCCGCCGGTGGTCGACTCGCTGGTGAAGCCGGCACCGACCGAGACGCCCTCGGAGACGGTGGCCGCCTCCTCCTGCGACTTGGCGACCTGGGCCTTGTGGGCCTCCCAGCGCGCCTGAGCAGCGGCGTACTCCTGCTCCCAGGCCTCGCGCTGCGACTCGAAGCCCTCGCGCCACTCGTTGGTCTCGGGGTCGAAGCCCTCGGGGTACTTGTAGTTCCCCTGGTCGTCGTACTCCGTGGCCATGCCGTAGAGCGCCGGGTCGAACTCGGTGCCCTCGGGGTCGATGTTCTCGTTCGCCTGCTTGAGCGAGAGGGAGATGCGGCGACGGTCGAGGTCGATGTCGATGACCTTGACGAACACCTCTTCGCCGACCGACACGACCTGCTCGGCGAGCTCGACGTGCTTGCCCGACAGCTCGGAGATGTGGACGAGACCCTCGATGCCGTCCGCGACGCGGACGAAGGCACCGAACGGGACCAGCTTCGTGACCTTGCCCGGCGCGACCTGTCCGATCGCGTGGGTGCGGGCGAAGACCTGCCACGGGTCCTCCTGGGTCGCCTTGAGCGAGAGCGACACGCGCTCGCGGTCGAGGTCGACCTCGAGGATCTCGACGGTGACCTCCTGGCCCACCTCGACGACCTCGGAGGCGTGCTCGATGTGCTTCCAGGAGAGCTCGGAGACGTGGACGAGACCGTCGACGCCGCCCAGGTCGACGAACGCACCGAAGTTGACGATCGACGACACGACGCCCTTGCGGACCTGACCCTTGTGCAGGTTGTTCAGGAACGTGGTGCGGCTCTCGGACTGGGTCTGCTCGAGGAGCGCGCGACGCGACAGGACCACGTTGTTGCGGTTCTTGTCGAGCTCGAGGATCTTCGCCTCGATCTCCTGGCCGAGGTACGGCGTGAGGTCGCGGACGCGGCGCAGCTCGATGAGCGAGGCCGGGAGGAAGCCGCGGAGGCCGATGTCGACGATGAGACCGCCCTTGACGACCTCGATGACCGAGCCGGTGACGACGCCGTCCGACTCCTTGATCTTCTCGACGTCGCCCCACGCGCGCTCGTACTGCGCACGCTTCTTGGACAGGATCAGGCGACCCTCCTTGTCCTCCTTCTGGAGGACGAGGGCCTCGACGCTGTCGCCCACGTTGACGACCTCGGAGGGGTCGACGTCGTGCTTGATGGAGAGCTCGCGCGAGGGGATGACGCCCTCGGTCTTGTAGCCGACGTCGAGGAGGACCTCGTCGCGGTCGATCTTCACGACGGTGCCTTCGATGAGGTCTCCGTCGTTGAAGAACTTCAGAGTCTTTTCGACCGCGGCAAGAAAGTCTTCAGCAGACCCGATGTCGTTGATCGCGACCTGCTTGGTTGCCTTGTCGGTCGTTGCGGTTGTCATTAAGGGATGCTCCAGGATGGATGGGTCTCGGGCGGCGGCCGCCTGCGGGCCTCGCGGCTCGGCGGAGTGGCGACCACTGCGGTGGTGAGGGATGTGCCTCCGACCCGGGAGCCGCGCTCGGCCGGCCGGATGACCGGCCTTCCTCGCGCGCCGCGGGCACGGCGGCGCCACAGATGTGACACCCCAGCTTAGACGCCCCGGGAGGCGCACGGCAATCTCGCCGCACCCGTCCAGGCGCGTGTTCCGAGGTCAGCCGGCGAGGGAGGAGCGGAGGGTGTCGAGACCGACGCCGCCGAGGTCGAGCGCCCTCCGGTGGAAGCCCGCGAGCGAGAACGCGGCGCCCTCGCGCGCCTCCGCCTCGTCGCGCAGCTGCTCCCAGATCCGCTGCCCGATCTTGTAGGACGGAGCCTGTCCCGGCCAGCCGAGGTACCGGTTCACCTCGAAGCGCACGAACGCGTCGTCCATGTTGACGTTGGCGCGCAGGAAGTCGAGGGCCGAGTCGGCGGTCCAGACGGTGGCGGAGCCCGGCAACGGCTTCTGCAGGTGCACGCCGATGTCCAGCACGACGCGCGCCGCGCGCATCCGCTGGCCGTCCAGCATGCCCAGGCGGTCGGCCGGGTCGTCGAGGTAGCCGAAGCGCTCCATCAGCCGCTCCGCGTAGAGCGCCCAGCCCTCGGCGTGGCCGGAGGTCCCGGCCAGCTGACGGCGCCAGGTGTTGAGGCGGGCGCGGTTGTGGACGGCATGGCCGATCTGCAGGTGATGGCCCGGGACGCCCTCGTGGTAGACCGTGGTCAGCTCTCGCCAGGTGGCGAACTCGGTGACCCCGGCCGGGACCGACCACCACATCCGACCCGGCCGCGAGAAGTCGTCGCTCGGGCCGGTGTAGTAGATGCCGCCCTCCTGGGTCGGCGCGATCCTGCACTCGAGGCGGCGCACCTCCTCCGGTATGTCGAACGCGGTGCCGGCGAGCTCGCGGACCGAGCGGTCGCTGGTCTCCTGCATCCAGGCCTGCAGAGCGTCGACGCCGTGCAGAGTGCGGGCCGGGTCCGCCTCGAGGTGGGCGACGGCCTCGGCGACGGAGGCGCCGGGCAGGATCTCGCGCGCGATCGCCTCCTGCTCGGACGTCATCCGGGCCAGCTCCTCGATCCCCCACTCGTAGGTCTCGTCGAGGTCGACGACCGCGCCGAGGAAGCGGCGGGAGTGCAGCGCGTACAGCTCCCGGCCGACGGCGTCCTGCTCGGTCGCGGCGGGGGCGAGCTCACCCCGGAGGAACTGCGCGAGCGACCCGTAGGCGGCCGAAGCGCGGCGGGCGCCGTCCTCCAGCCGCTGGGCGAGCGACGCGGGCAGGGATCCCGCGGTGGGAGCGGCCTCCGCGGCCAGCTCGGCGAAGAACCCGCGGGGAGCAGCGATCTTCCGCGCCTGCTCGGCGACGAGCTCGACCTGGCGGCGGGCGGGGACCACGCCGGTGCGGATCCCCTCGCGCAGGGTCTCCGCGTAGCCCTCGAGCGCGGCCGGCACGGCCAGCAGCCGCTCGGCGACCGCCTCCCAGTCGGCGACCTCGTCCGTCGGCATCAGGTCGAAGACGTCGCGCAGCTCCTGCGCCGGGGACGCGATCACGTTGAGGTCCCGCAGCGGCAGGCCGGCGTCGTGCCCCTCCAGGGAGAGCCGGAGCTCGGCGCCGAGGTCGGCGACCGTGACGCGGTCGACGTCGTCCTCGGGCTCGGCGGCCTCGAGCTCGGCCAGGGCCGAGGCGGTCGCCGCTCGGGCGCGCTCGAGACCGGCCGGCGAGTAGTCGCCCAGCCGGCCGTTCGCGCCGCTGCGTCCGATCGCGGTGCCGAGGGTGGGGTCGAGGTCGACGAGGGTGTCGACCCAGCGCTCGGCGACGGCGTCGACGGCGGTGGGCTCGCGGGGGAGGTCGGGGCTCATGCCTCCGAGCCTAGCCAGGCGCTGCGTCCGGCTCAGTGCGCGGCGACGTCCCAGTCGGACCCGTGGCCCACCTGCACCTCGAGCGGGACGCTCAGGTCGGCGGCCCCCGCCATCCGGCCGCGGACGATCGCCTCGAGCGGCTCCTCCTCGCCGGGGGCGACGTCGAAGATCAGCTCGTCGTGCACCTGGAGGAGCATCCGCGAGCCGAGCCCCTGCCCGTCGAGGTCGGCCTGCACGCCGATCATCGCGCGCTTCATGATGTCGGCGGCCGAGCCCTGGATCGGCGAGTTCAGCGCCGCCCTCTCGGCGTTGTCGCGGAGGACGCGGTTCGCGCTCTGCAGGTCGGGGAACGGACGCCGGCGACCGAAGATCGTCTCGGTGTAGCCGGTCTCGCGAGCCTGCTCGACGACGCTGCGGAGATAGTCGCGCACCGCGCCGAAGCGGACGAAGTAGTCGGTCATCAGCTGCTTGGCCTCGGCGCTCGAGATGCGCAGCTGCTTCGACAGGCCGAAGGCGCTCAGGCCGTAGGCGAGGCCGTACGACATCGCCTTGACCTTGTTGCGCATGGCCGACGTGACGTCGCCCGGATCGACGCCGAAGATCCGCGATCCGACGAAGCGGTGCAGGTCCTCGCCGGAGTGGAAGGCCTCGATCAGTCCGGCGTCCCCGGACAGGTGCGCCATGATCCGCATCTCGATCTGCGAGTAGTCGGCGGTGAGGAGGGTGCTCGCCTCCGCTCCGTGGACGAAGGCGGTGCGGATGCGGCGGCCCACCTCGCTGCGGACCGGGATGTTCTGCAGGTTCGGGTCGTTGGAGGAGATGCGGCCGGTGGCCGTGCCGGTCTGGTCGTAGCTGGTGTGGATCCGGCCGTCGGCGGTGACCGACTTCTCGAGCGTCTCGATGATCTGCTTGAGCTTGGTCGCGTCGCGGTGCTCGAGCAGCAGCCCGAGGAACGGGTGCGGGTGCGACTCCTGCAGGTCGGCCAGGGCGGAGGCGTCGGTGGTGTAGCCCGTCTTCGTCGCCCGGGTGCGCGGCATGTCGAGCTCCTCGAAGAGGACCTGCTGCAGCTGCTTCGGCGAGCCGAGGTTCATCTCGTGGCCGATCTCGGCGAAAGCGCGGCTCGCCAGGTCGGCGGCCGAGACGGTCAGCTCGGCGCGGAGGCGCGCGAGCACGTCGGCGTCGATCGCGACGCCGGTGAGCTCCATGGTCGCGAGGACCTGGACGATCGGCAGCTCGATGTCGACGAGCACCGAGAGCATCCCCTCGCCCAGGCGCTCGCGCAGCGGAGCGACCAGCCGGTACGCGTACCAGGCCTCGGTCGCGGGCCCCATCGGCTCGACGGTGGGGACCAGCTGGTTCGGGTCGCCCTGCGCCATGGTCTCGTCGAGGTGCTGCGCGACCTGCGCCGCGAGCGTGGCCGGGTGCCCGGTGGGCTGCACCAGCCAGGAGGCGACGCGGGTGTCGAAGGCGAGCCCCCCGACGGGGAGTCCGGCCCGCCGCAGCGCCTTGATCTGGGGCTTCGCGTCGGCGAAGTACTTGGGAGCGGAACCGGCCAGCCACTGCTCGAGCGCGGTGTAGTCCGGCCGCTCGTCGGCCCACGGGACGAACGCCGTCTCCTTCTCGACCGCCAGGCCCACGCCCTCGAGCCCGCCGGCTCCGAGCTGCACCTGGACGGCGACGGGGGCGGTGCCCTTCGCCGAGACGCGGTCGAGCCAGTGCGCGAGCTCCTCGTCCACCAGGGTGCGGACGGCGGGGGCGGAGGTCGTGACCACGTCGCCCGCCAGGGCCGCGGCGGCGCCGTCGACGCCCTCCTCCGCGGCGATCGTGAGGACCCGCTCCTGCAGGGTCTTGAACTCGAGGCGGCTGAAGATCTCGCGGACCGCGTCGGGGTCGATCGGACGGCGCGTCAGGTCGTGCGGGCCGAGAGGGAGCTCGACGTCCGTCACCAGCCGGTTCAGGCGGCGGTTGCGGAGGGCGTTCTCCTTCTGCTCGCGCAGCTTCTCGCCGACCACGCCCTTGATCTCGTCGGCGTGGGCGATGATGTCGGCGACCGTGCCGTACTGGTTGACCCACTTCGCGGCCGTCTTGGGGCCGACCTTGTCGACGCCGGGCAGGTTGTCGCTCGTCTCGCCGACGAGGGCGGCGATCTCGGGGTACTGGTGCGGCTCGACACCGTACTTCTCGAAAACCTTGTCGCGGTCGTAGCGGGTGAGCTGCGAGACGCCCTGAGTGGAGGGGTAGAGCAGGGTGACGTCGGGGGTCACCAGCTGGATGGTGTCGCGGTCGCCCGAGACGACCAGCACGCGGAAGCCGGCCTCGGCCCCCTGCCGCGCGAGCGTCGCGAGGATGTCGTCGGCCTCGAAGTCCTCCTTCGAGACGGTGCGGATGTTCATGGCGTGCAGCGCCTCCTCGAGGAGGGGGACCTGGCCCTTGAATTCGGGCGGGGTCTCGCCGCGGGTGCCCTTGTACTCCGGGTACTCGCGGGTGCGGAACGAGTAGCGGGAGATGTCGAAAGCGACGCCGAGGTGGGTCGGCTTCTCGTTCTTCAGCAGCAGGATCAGCATCGACAGGAAGCCGTGGATGGCGTTCGTGTGCTGGCCCTCGCGGGTCTGGAAGCTGTCGACCGGAAGCGCGTAGAACGCCCGGAACGCCAGGGAATGGCCGTCGACGAGCAGGAGGGTAGGCTGTTCCGGATCTGACACAGGGCCAGACTACACAGCGCCTCCGACACCGGATCGGCCCGCTCGCGCCCGCCGGTCAGGACCGCTCCGAGGCTCCAGTTCGAGGAGCGACGTGACCGAGCCGACCCCCACCACGACCGCCTGGATCCGCCCGCCCGCGCTCGACCTCGTCGCCGGGATCGGCCGCGGCATGGGCGAGCTCGCCGAGCGGATGGGGATCCTCTGGCACGAGCTCACGCCGCAGCACTCGGTGGCCTCGATGCCCGTCGAGGGCAACCGGCAGCCGGTCGGCATCCTGCACGGCGGCGCGCACGTCGTGCTCGCCGAGTCGATGGGCTCGATCGCGGCGAACGTGCACGCGGGCGAGGGCCGGCTGGCGATGGGCATCGAGCTGAACGCGAGCCACAGCCGCTCGATCCACTCCGGCTTCGTGATCGCCACCTGCGACGCGATCCACCTCGGCTCCACCCTCACCACCCACGAGATCGTCGTGCGCGATCAGGAGGGGCGCCGCCTCTCGACCGTGCGGATCACCAACATCATCCGCGACGCCCGCTGACCGCGCGGATCCGAGCTCGGTCAGGCATCGCTGCGGAAGATGAGATCGAGGACCGTGCCGAGGACCGCCACGATCCCCGCCGCGATCGATGATGCGATCGGCGCTCCGACCTCAAGAGCGACCACCGCGCCGACGATGCCCACCGCGAGTTGCAGGTAGTACGCCCGTGCCGCAGACCTCGTGCTGATTCGTTCGAAGAACCATGACCACCGTCCTCCCGAAGACGGCGGGATCGCTCGTGGCACGAAAGCGAGGATGAGGAGGCCGCCGATCAGGATCACGGGAGGCGCCGTCGTCTCGATGGCGGATCGAGATGCCCCGACCGCGAGAAAGGTGACGAGCGAGACGGTGAAGAGAAGAAGGCCGAGCCTGGTCCGAGGTCGACCCCATCTGGGCTCACGAACTGCGTGTACTCGGACCATTTCCTACTCCCTGCACGGTTCCACGACGGGGAAGGATGCAACGGCCACAGAGTGCGGGTGCCGAACACCGACGCATTTCCCTTCGTCGTGAGCGGGGTCGGCTGCAGCGATCGCGACCCCGGCAGCCGCTCCACATCGCTGAGCGACCGATTCGCTGACCGAAAGAGCATCCTCCGTGGGTGACCATTCGGACCGTAGCACCGCGGCGCGCAGCCCTGTCAAGCGACGGCGCGCGACTGTGCCAGGTGGCGCACGAAGGACGACACTGAGCGGATGAGCCTTCGCCAACTCCTCAAGAGCCTCCCGTCCATGCCCTCCGATCTGCCCTCCTTCGACGCGGAGGCGGCACCGGCCGATCCCCTCGAGCTGTTCGCGCAGTGGCTCGAGGAGGCGAAGGACGCCGGGCAGCTCCTCCCCCACGGCGCGACGCTCTCCACCGCCTCCGACGACGGCACCGTCTCGGCACGCGTGCTCGTGCTGCGCGAGATCGACGAGGCGGGCTGGGCGTTCTCCACCCACGCCACCAGCCCCAAGGGGCGCGCCATGGAGGAGAACCCGCACGCCGCGCTGACCTTCTTCTGGCCGGTGCAGGGCCGGCAGGTCCGGGTCGAGGGCCGCGTCGAGCGCGCGTCCGCGCAGGAGTCGGCCGACGACTTCCGCCGCCGCTCCGAGGCCGGGCGCACCGCCCTGCTCGTCGGACGCCAGAGCGAGCCGATGCGCAGCGCCCAGGACTTCGGGCTCGTCACGCTGCAGACCAGCGTCGCCGTCGGCTGCTCACCCGCTACGCTCGACCGCGAATGGGCCGTGTACCGCGTGGTCCCCGAGCGCATCGAGTTCTGGCAGGGCTCGACGGCGCCGGAGCAGGACCACACCCGCCTCGAGTACCGCCCGGGAACGACGGAGGCGGGCGGCTCCCCGTGGGAGCGCACCCGCCTCTGGCCGTGAGCCCCGGAGGGCGGTGAGCGCTAGGCCTTCTTCGGGCTCAGCTGCTCGATGATCGCCTGGGCGACGTCGTGCATGGTGAGGCGGCGGTCCATCGACGCCTTCTGGATCCAGCGGAACGCCTCGGGCTCGGTGAGGCCCATCTTCTCGTTGAGCAGGCCCTTGGCGCGATCGACGAGCTTGCGGGTCTCGAAGCGCTCGACCATGTCGGCGACCTCGGCCTCGAGGGTGAGGATCTGCGCGTACCGCGAGAGGGCGATCTCGATCGCGGGCAGCAGGTCGTTGGGCGTGAAGGGCTTCACGACGTAGGCGAGCGCTCCGGCCTCGCTGGCACGCTCGACGAGCTCCTTCTGGCTGAAGGCGGTGAGCAGGACGACGGGCGCGATGTGCGCCTTCGAGAGGCGCTCGGCCGCCGAGATGCCGTCGAGCTGGGGCATCTTGACGTCCATGATGACGAGGTCGGGGCGCAGCTCGGTGGCAAGGGCCACAGCGGTCTCGCCGTCGCCGGCCTCGCCGACGACCTCGAAGCCGTTGTCGCGGAGGATCTCCACGATGTCGAGGCGGATGAGGGATTCGTCTTCGGCGACGACGACCCGACGGGGTGCGGTCGACGAGGGTTCCTGGTCAGTCACGCCGATGAGCCTACGGTATTCTCGACGGGCTGGTGATGAGCCGGTGTGGCGGAATGGCAGACGCGGGGCACTCAAAATGCTCTGTCCGAGAGGGCTTGTGGGTTCGAGTCCCACCACCGGTACCCGCCGGGTCGCGCGCTGCGCGCCTCCGCTCGCTAGCGTCGTCGGATGAGCACCGACCCCTGGCCCCTGTTCTCGCTGGAGCTGCGCACGCCGCGGCTCGAGCTGCATCCGGTCCGCGACGCCGACCTCGGCCCTCTCGCCGACGCCGCTCTCGCGGGCGTGCACGACAGCGGCCGCTCGCCGTTCCCCTCCCCCTGGGCCGAGGCGCCGCCGGAGCGCCTGCCCGGCGAGCTCGCCCGCTTCCACTGGTCGCAGCGCGCGCAGACGACGCGGGAGTCGTGGCGCGTCGCGTTCGCCGTGGTCGAGGACGGCCGGGTCGTCGGCTGCCAGGACGTGGTCGGCGAGTCCTTCGCCGCCACCCGCACCCTGACCTCGGGCTCGTGGCTCACCCGCTCGGCGCAGGGCCGCGGCCTCGGGCGCGAGATGCGCGCCGCCGTGCTCCTGCTCGCCTTCGACCACCTCGGAGCCGAGGTCGCCGAGAGCGCCGCCCTCGCCTGGAACGCTCGCTCGATCCGGGTGTCGGAGGCTCTCGGCTACCAGCCGAACGGGGCGCACCGGATCGTCGGCCCGGACGGCGCGTCGGTCGAGGAGCTGCGATTCCGCGTCACCCCGGAGACCCTGGTGCGGCCGGAGTGGACGCTCGGGGTCGCTGGGCTCGACGGTGCACGGGCGATCCTCGTCCAGGACTCGCTCGGTCCGTCCTCCCCGGCCTGATTCACCAGAACATCGTGCCCGGGGACCCCTTGAACGGACCGACCACGCGTGAGGTGATCCAACCGCCGTAGAAGTCGCCCGGCTGCGGCTGGACCGTCTCGCCGTCGACCGTGCAGGAGTCCATCCGCCCGGGGTAGAGGGCGACCGTGTCGACGAGGGCCTCGAAGCCGCCCATCGGCTCCGGGTACGTCCAGCCCGCCGCCTCCGCGACCGCTCCTCCTCCGCGCACGGTGAGGTAGGAGGCCGCGCCCTTGAACTCGCAGATGCTGCGGCCGGGCGCGGGCTCGAGCGCCCCTGGCGCGAACGAGGACACGGGGAGGTAGTAGACGGGAGGGTGGCTCGTCTCGAGGACGCGCAGCGCCTCGCGGGTCTCGGCGACGACGACTCCCCCGAGCGTCACGACGACGTGCTCGGAGGTGGTCTCGACCCTGGGGGGTCGCGGGTAGTCCCAGACGGATTCCTGGCCCTCGGCGGGCGGCACACGCTTCATCCCGCTCACGCTACGCGGCGGGGAGCGGCGCTCCGGCGCCTCCCAGAGGATGCCCGGCCGGGCGCCGCGGCCCGGCGGATCGCCGCCGCCGGGACGCACGGGGGCCCCGGTCGCGTAACGTCGTCCCTGCGGCGGAACCCCGAGCCCGCGCGCAGAAGGAATCCAGAGTGCCCACCGAATGCATCCACGGCCTCGACATCGCGCTCTGCGACGTCTGCACCCCGAAGAAGCTCCCCGAGCAGGTCGGCCGTGCCACCCGCACCCCCGCGCGCGTGCCCGGAACCTCCCGTGCAGCCACCGCCCGCGCGGCCGCGCGCGGCACGGCGCGCGAGAAGCCCCTGCCCAAGGTCGACATCGCCGCGCAGCGGATCTACCACGTCACCCACCTCGACAACCTCGAGGCGATCGTCGCCGCCGGCGCGATCCTGGCGGACCAGCAGCTCGAGGAGCGCCCCGCGATCGACGTCAGTGCCGAGACCACCCGCGAGCACCGCCGTGCCGTGCAGGTGAAGGACGGCATGAGCGTCGCCGGCTTCGTGCCCTTCTTCCTCTCCCCCGACGCCGCACTCTGGGCCGATCTGCGCGGCGAGCGGGTCGCTCCGCACTGGTCGCCGAGCGCCCACACGACCACGGCCTCGCAGTACGTCGTCCTGGTGGGCTCGCTCGCCTCCGCCCCGGTGCTGAGCGACGGCGACGCCTCCCACGTCCTCACGCGCTTCACCGAGGGCGACGCGCTCGTGCGCACCTTCGCGCGCCTCCTCGTCGACGAGCCGGCTCTGCGCAGCGCCGAGGCGCTCGTGCCCGAGCGCTTCCCGCTCGACGGCGTCGCGACTGTCGGCGTGGCGTCGGTCGCCGCCCGGAACCGCGTCAAGGCTCTCTTCGAGGGCATCGACGCCTCTCCCCGCGTCGCTGTCTACCCGCCGTGGTTCCACCCGGTGGCCGAGGAGGAGTGACCCGGCGCTAGTCGGCCTCGAGGAGGTCGAGGCGGTCGGCCAGGTACCGTCGCAGCGGCATCAGTCCCTGCTCGCCCAGACCGGGCGCCCAGCGCACGAGCACCTCGGAGCCGCGCAGGGCCAGCGGCTCCTGGCCAGACTCGAGCGCCGGGGCGTCCAGGATGAGGCGACGCCAGCCGTAGTTGACGATCTCGCCCTCCTGGAACGGTCCGTCGAAGGCGGCGCGCCGGATCTCGCGGCGCGCCTCCTGCGACTCCGACTGGTTGTTGGCGTGCAGTGGAGCGACGGCGCGGGTCACCGAGCCCGTCGCGAACAGCTCGCCTCCGCGCCCGAGGAGCACGACGCCCAGGCGCCACGCGCGGGTGACGGAGGCCATCACGGGCTTGCGGCGGAAGCCGAGGATCGCGCGCGGAGTCCGCAGCTCGGCGACGGCCTGGTCGGCGATGCCGCGGGCGTCGAGCTCGGCGGAGACCTCGCGCAGGAGCGCGGCCAGATCGGCGGCGGCCTGCTCGGCCCCTGGTGCTGCGGGCATCGGTCCTCCTCGGCTCGTCCCGCCAGCCTACGGGCGCGGTGTGCACCGGCCTCCCCGCTCCGCACCGCTAGCATCGCCTGACGACACCGAGGAGGACGAGCGATGCGCGTCATCATGATGGGCCCGCCCGGCGTGGGCAAGGGCACCCAGGCGGCCGTGCTGTCGCGCGAGCTGGGGGTGCCGGCCATCTCCACCGGCGATCTGTTCCGCGCGCACGTCGCCGACGGCACCGACCTCGGACGGCGCCTGCAGGCGCTCGTGGAGGCCGGCGAGTACGTGCCGGACGAGCTGACGAACGCGCTGGTGGCGGAGCGCATCGCCGAGGAGGACGCCCGGGACGGGTTCATCCTCGACGGCTACCCGCGCACGCTCGCCCAGGTGGACGCGCTGGCGGAGCTCCTCGAGGAGCGGGGCACGCCGCTGACGTGCGTCGTGCTGCTCACGGCCGACGCGGACGTGGTCCTCGCGCGGCTGCACGTGCGGGCGCAGGAGCAGGACCGTGCCGACGACGACCCCGAGGTCGTCCGGAACCGGATCGAGGTCTACGAGCGCGAGACCGCTCCCCTGGCGGAGGTCTACGACGAGCGCGAGCTCCTGGTGCGGATCGACGGCTCCGCCTCGCAGGACGAGGTCGCCGCGAGGATCATCGCGGCGTGCCGACCCGAGTGAGCCGGCCCGCCGCGACGGGAGGTCAGATCGCCGAGGCGAGGACCTCGTCGAGCTTGGCCGAGGCCTCCTCATCGGTGCCCTTCAGGGCGAGCGAGAGCTCCGACACGAGGATCTGACGCGCCTTGAGGAGCATCCGCTTCTCGCCGGCGGAGACGCCGCCCGCCTGCTCGCGGCGCCACAGGTCGCGGACGACCTCGCTGACGCGGTACACACTGCCGCTGGCCATCTTCTCCTGGTTGGCCTTGAAGCGGCGGGACCAGTTGCTGGCCTCCTCCGCGACGTCGCTGCGCAGGACGTCGTAGACGGCCTGGACTCCGGCGTCGTCGATGATCTCGCGGACGCCGACGAGCTCGGCGTTCTCGACGGGGAGGGTGATGGTGAGCTCGCTGGTGTGCACGTTCATGGTCATGAACGTCTTCTCGACGCCCTTGACTGAGCGCTTCTCGAGCCCGGTGATCGTCACCGCTCCGTGGTGCGGGTAGACCAGCGTCTCGCCGACCTCGAATGTCATCATGTCGTGCCTTTCGTCGTGGGGCGTGGTGGGAGTGAGGAGTCCAGGGGGCGCAGCGGCGCCGCGGCGAGCCAGGCCGGGAGCAGCGCGACGAGGTGCTCGACCAGCTCCTCGTCGGTGCCGTCGAGGGAGCCGGCGAGCCAGGCGCCGACCACGGAGAGGACACCGCCGGCCGCGAAGACCGCGGTGAGCTCGGGGTCGACCGATGCGGGGACGTCGACCCGGCCGAGCACCTCGCGGTGCAGGGCGAGCGCCGTGTCGAGCACGGCGTCGTCGGAGGCGACCCGGGCGGAGGCTCGCGCGCGGAGCCGGGCGTGGAAGGCGTGGCGGTCGACCAGCCGCTCGACGAGCCGCGAGTAGCCGCGCTGCAGGGCGTCGGCTCCGCAGCGGTCGGCGGGATCGCCCTCGGCGACGTCGGCGACCGCGAGGTCCTGGCGGAGCAGCGCGGAGGCGACTCCCGCCGCGTCGTCGAAGTGGGCGTAGAACGAGCTGCGGCTGATCCCGGCCTCGCGCACGATGTCGCTCACCGCGATGCCCTCGGCCCTCTCGCCGTCGCTCTGCATGACGAGGCGCTCGACCGCGTCGAACACGCGGCGGCGGGTGCGCCGGGCCCGCGGGTCGGCGGAACCGGGCGCCACCGGGGACTCCGCCGCGGGCACGGAGGCGAGGCGGGCGGAAGTCATCGACGGCAGTCTACCACTTCCCGGACAGGTGTACGGAAAGAGCGTCAGGCGCCGGTGCGCACCGGATCGAGGCCGGCGATGCGGTCGATCGCGGCCTGCTCGCTCGGCGAGACCCGGCCGAGATACCGGCCCAGGAACACGAACAGCAGGCGGTTCGCCGTGATCGCCGGCCACCACGGGCGCCGGAGGCCCAGGAGCCTCCGCACCTCGGGGCTGAGCGAGGCGACCGCGCCGGCGAACAGCAGCGGGTAGACCACGCCCGCCTCGCCCGGCAGCCGGATGTCACGGAGGAAGCCGACCGCCTCGTGCACGCGCGCGTCGGGCTTGAGCTCGCCCGCGAATCCGGCGAGCTGCGCGCGGAGCTCCGCGACGCTCTCGGGCGGATCCTCCACTCCGAGCAGTCGGCCGGAGGCGGCCCACTCGCGCACGTAGGCGTCGGGGCCGCCGGGGATCCGTCCACCCCAGATCTCGTGAGCGCCGAGGAACGCGTCGGTGAAGGCGTCGTGCACCCAGAGCAGCAGGCGGGGATCCTGGGCGGAGTAGGAGCGCTCGCGCCCGCCGGCGTCCTCGTAGGAGCCGACGATCCGCTCGTGCACGCCGGTCACCCAGCGCGCCGCTCCGCTCGCCGCGGCGGTGTCCCCGAAGCTGGTGGTCAGGACCCAGCGGACCGTGTTGTCGAGCCGGCCCATCGGGTCCTCGCGGTAGCGGGAGTGGTCGTGGACACCGGCCATCGCTCCGGCGTGAAGGGTCTGCATGAGCAGAGCCCGCACTCCGGCGATCATCGTCGGCAGCCCTCCGTTCACCGCCCAGACCGCGCTGCCCGGTCCGAAGAGCCCGGCGTCGTCGCCCTTCTCGAGGGCCACGATCCAGTCGGCGCGGGGGCGGGGGCGGCGGCGTCTCATCCGCTCAGTGTGCGCTCGGACCCTGGGTCGCGGCTGGCCGTTCCGTCACCCTTCGTGGGGCCGTGGTCACTCGGCCAACAGCTCGCGGACGTCATCGGCCGTCAGCGCCCGCGCGAAGAGCTCGCCCTCGTCGAGCACCGCTGCGCTGAGGCGGCCCTTGCGCTCCTGGAGGCGCACGATCTTCTCCTCGATCGTGTCCGCCGCCACCAGCCGGTACACGTTCACCCGCCGCTCCTGGCCGATGCGGTGCGCGCGGTCGACGGCCTGCGCCTCGGCCGCCGGGTTCCACCACGGGTCGAGGATGAAGACGTGATCGGCCTCGGTGAGCGTGAGCCCGGTGCCCCCCGCCTTCAGGCTGATCAGGAAGACGGGCGCGGCTCCCGAGCGGAACTCCTCGATCACTCCCGCGCGGTCCCGGGTGGAGCCGTCGAGCTGCACGAAGGGGATGCCGCGCCGGCGCAGCCGCTCCCCCGCCCGCTCCAGGTACGACGTGAAAGTGCTGAAGACGAGGGCTCGGCGGCCCTCCGCGATCACGTCGTCGAGCTGCTCGACGAGCACGTCGAGCTTCGCGGACGGGACGTGCCGGTAGGCCGGGTCGACCAGAGACGCGTCGAGCGCGAGCAGGCGCAGCAGGGTGAGCGAGCGGAACACCGTGAAGCGCTGCCGGTCGAGGTCGTCGACCAGGCCCAGGAGCTTCCGGCGCTCGCGCTGGAGGTAGCCGTCGTAGAGCACTCGGTGGGCGGGAGTCAGCGCGACCTCGATCGTCTGCTCCTGCTTCTCGGGGAGCTCCGGCGCCACCGCCTCCTTGGTGCGGCGGAGCAGGAACGGACGCAGTCGCCGGCGCAGTCTCTCGAGGCGGCGGCGCGCGCCCTCGGTGTGGCTGACGGTCCGCCCCTCGGACAGATCGGGCGAGGCGATGCCGACGGGCGCCTCCGCGTGCAGGATCGGCCGGGTGTACTCCTCGCGGAAGCGGCGCAGCGGCGGCAGGAGCCCGGGCGCCACGAGGGCGAGGACCGCCCAGAGCTCATCGAGCGAGTTCTCCAGCGGAGTGCCCGTGAGAGCGAGCGTGACGGGCGCGCCGACCCCGCGGGCGGCCCGGTGCGTCTGCGAGGCCCGGTTCTTGACGAACTGGGCCTCGTCGAGGATCAGCGCCGACCACGTCCTCGCCGCCCAGCGCTCGCCACCGAGGCGCAGGACCGCGTAGCTGGTGAGGACCACGTCCGCGTCGGCCGGGATCGCGTCGAGCGCGCCCTCCCGCGAGCTCGCGACGACGTGGACGCGCAGGGCGGGCGCGAAGCGCTCGGCCTCCGAGCGCCAGCCCGGCACGACCGACGTGGGGGCGACCACGAGGAACGGCGCGCGGCGGATCCCGGCGCGGCCCGCCTCCTCGACCGCGTCGAGCATCATGGCCAGCGCCTGCAGGGTCTTGCCGAGGCCCATGTCGTCGGCCAGGATCCCGCCCAGTCCGTGGCGGAGGCGGTGCACGAGCCAGGCGTAGCCCGCCCGCTGGTACGGGCGCAGCCGGGCGGTCAGTCCCTCCGGCGGCTCCACGTCCTCCGGCGACCCGGCGGCCAGCGCGGAGTCGAGCACGGCGCGCCACGCGTCGGAGGGGACGCTCTCGTCAGCGAGCTCCTCCAGCTCGTTCCAGAGCCCGGTCTGGTGCCGGCCGAGCCGCGGTCCCGTCTCCCACTCCTCGAGCTCGTCCGCCCGGGTCAGCAGCTCCCGGAGCCGGTCGAGGCCGGGGTGCGCGAGCGAGAGGTAGGAGTGGTCGACCAGGCGGATGCGGTCGCCGCCCGCCGCCAGAGCGCGGAAGAGGGGCAGGAACGGCACGGTCGCGTCGCCGATCGTCACGACGACGCCGAGGTCGAACCAGTCGGCGCTCTCGGTGTCGACGGCGGTGATGGTGAGCGTGAGCGGCCCGTTCAGCAGGCGGTAGTCCGGGGCCGCGCCCTCGCGCTCGACCCGGACGCCGCCGATCCCCTCCAGCTGCGGGAGCTGCTCCACCACGAACACCGCCGCCTCGGCCCCGCGCAGGACCGCGCTCGTCCCCGGCTCCGGCACGACGGCGGATCCGGCCTCGCCGAGCACCGAGCGCACCCGGCGGAGCACCGCGCGCTCGAGAGCCGCGTCGGCCGTGCCGTCGAGCTCGCCCGCGCGATCGGGCGAGCGGCGCCAGTGCCAGCCGACCCTGACGGCGCGCCGCGGCTCGAACGAGACCGTGCAGACCAGGCGCGGCGGCTCCGGGTCGTCCAGGACGAGGTCGACGCCCTCCTCGCGGACCGCGACCCGGCCCCGGAGGGCGGGGAGGTGCTCGCCGACGAACTCGGGCACGTCCTCCGCCGGGACCACCGTCTCCTCGGGGTGGTCGAGGAGCCGCAGCTCCTCGTCGTCGAAGGGAAGGGACGCGGGCGCGAGCAGGAGCGAGGAAGGATCGCCGCCCTCGACCGCGTACACGCCGTGCCGGGCGACCGGACGCGCCGACTCCGGTGAGTGCTCCGCACCGTCGATCCGCAGCACCGGCCGCAACCGGAGCGATCCCTCCTCCGCCGAGACCGTCACCGCCACGTGCGCGGGACCGGCGAGGCGGACCGATCCCTTCTCCGGGGCGAGCAGCGGGATCCCGGCGGCCTGCGCCTGCTCGAGAAGCCGCCAGAGCAGCGGGCTCTCGTAGTCGTCGAGGTGGATCCAGTCGGGGTCCTGCCCCAGGTGGACGGTGCGCGTGGCGCGGTGCAGGGCCGCGAACTCGGCGAACCAGCGCTGGTGAGCGGGGTCGAGCGAGAGCCGGTGGGTCTGGAAGTTCAGCGACTTCCACGTGAGGGTGGTGCGGTTCCAGGCGCCCCCGCGCCCGCGGACGACGGGGCGGGTGGCCAGACGGTGGTCGCGGCGCTCGCCGGGGTCGTAGGTCTTCGCCGTGACGCGCTCGCTCGCGGGCGCCCTCCACGGATCGTCGGCCCGGCGCACCAGTCGGCGCAGCTCGAACTGCAGCCCGATCGGCGTGAGGACGGGCGGCGACTCGGCCTCGGCGGATCCGCTGAGCTCGCCGACGCGGGCGCGCCAGGAGGAGGGGATCGACTCGGGAGGCACCGCCCCATGCTGCCACGCGCCGCCGACATGCCCGCCCGCACCGCGCGACGGGCAGAATCGGAGAATGACCAGCAGCGACTCCCCCGCGCCCACCGCCCTCACCCTCGGCAGCGAGAGCCTGCGCCTCGCCCTGACGACCGCCGGCGCCGAGATGACGTCCCTCCGCGACGAGGAGGGCCGCGAGTACCTGTGGCAGGCCGGCCCGGAGTGGCGCCGGCACGCGCCCGTGCTGTTCCCGATCATCGGCCGCCTCCCCGGCGACACGCTGCACCACGACGGCGCGGACCACCGGATGGGTCAGCACGGCTTCGCGCGGGACCGCGTCTTCGAGCTCGCGGGCGTCTCGGCGGACGAGGCGGTGTTCCGGCTCCGGAGCGACGACGCCACGCGCGCGGTGTTCCCCTTCGACTGGACGCTCCTCATCGCCTACGCCGTGACCGGCGCCTCGCTCCGGATCACCCAGACCGTCGAGAACAGGGGTCCCTCTCCCCTGGGCTTCTCGCTCGGCAACCACCCGGCATTCGCGCTGCCGCTGCCCGAGGGCCGCGGCGAGCACCGCATCCGCTTCGCGCAGCCCGAGCCGGAGGGGTTCCGCCGCGCTCCGGAGAACCTGCTGCTGGAGGCCCGCCACCCGGCGCCGCTCGAGGACGGGGTCCTGACGGTGGACGACGGCCGCTTCGAGGAGGGCGTGATGATCTTCGACGAGCCTCGCCGCCGGACCCTCAGGCTCGAGGCCGACGGCGCCGCCCGTGCGATCGTCGTCGACACCGGGGACTTCGACGTGGTCGGCGTATGGAAGCCCGTCGGGGCACCGTTCGTCTGCCTCGAGCCGTGGCGGAGCGTCCCGACACCCGAGGGCTGGGACGGCGACATCGTCGACAAGCCGCGCCAGATCGTCCTCGAGCCGGGCGGACGGCGGTCGCTGTCCTACAGCATCGCGCTGAGCTGAACGTCCTCGCGCTGGATCTGCGCGTCGAGCAGCTCGAAGCGGCGGATGATGAGCCCCTCGCGGGTGGCCCAGGGGCAGATCACCAGCGTCTCGACGCCGAGGGCGTCCATGGCCGCCTCCGCGACGAGAGCGCCCGCGAGCAGCTGCGGAGCCCGCAGAGCGGAGACGCCGGGGAGGGCTGAGCGGTCGGCCGTGCTGATCGCGGCGAGGCGGGAGGACCACAGCCGGAGGTCGACCAGGTGCAGCTCGCGGCGCACCAGCGGACCGGCCGCGCTCGGAGCGGCGCCGGTGATCCGCGCCAAGGAGCGGAAGGTCTTCGACGTGCCTGCGACCAGGTCGGGGCGCCCCAGGGCGAGGAAGCCGCGGACGGGCTCCGCGAGCACCTCGCGGGCGTGACGCCGGGCGGCCTTCACGCTCGTGGCCGAAGCGGGATCGCCGAGCAGCAGGTCGCGCGTCACCCTGCCCGCTCCGAGCGGGACCGACACGGCGAGCTCGGGCACCTCGTCCACACCCATCGAGAGCTCGAACGAGCCGCCGCCGATGTCGAGGTCCAGGATCGAGCCCGCGCCCCAGCCGAACCAGCGGCGCACGGCGAGGAAGGTGGCCGAGGCCTCCGCCTCGCCTCCGAGCTCCTGGAGGTGCACACCCGTCTCGGCGCGGACCCGGTCGAGGACCGCCGCACCGTTGCCGGCCTCGCGGATCGCGGAGGTCGCGAACGCCAGCAGGTCCTCCGCGCGATGCTCGCGGGCGACCTCGGCGGCCTCGGTCACGAATGCGATCAGTTCGCGCTGGCCACGCTCGGTGATCTCCCCCGCCGCGTCCAGGTGCGCCACGAGAGCGAGGCTCCGCTTGTGCGAGCGGTAGGGCACCGGGCGGGCGCCGGGGTGCGCGTCGACGAGGAGCAGGTGGACCGTGTTGGAGCCGATGTCGAGTACGCCGAGTCGCATGGGTCCACGGTATAGGCCCGCGGAGGCACGTCCCGCCACGCGGACCGCCGGGGAACGCCGGAGGGCCCGGCCGCTCGCGCGGCCGGGCCCTCCGGGGGTGCTGGTCTCAGTGGTCCCAGTTCTCGGCCCTGTCGGCCGAGCTGGACGAGCCGACGATGTGCACCCGCATGTCGTTCGTCGTGCCGGCGCGCCCGGGGGGCGATCCGGAGACGACGACCACGGTCTCGCCCGCCTGGGCGAGGCCCTCGCGGAGCAGCACCGCGTCCACCTGCGCGAACATCGCGTCGGTGTGGTTGACGCGCGGCGTGACGAAGGACTGGACGCCCCAGTTCAGCGCCATGCGGCGGCGGACGGCGGGCTCGGGGGTGAAGCCGATGATCGGGATGCCGTGGCGCAGGCGCGTCATGCGGCGGACCGAGTCGCCCGACTCCGTGAACACGCAGAGGAACTTCGCCTCGACGAACTCCGCGACCTCGGCGGCGGCCAGCGTGACCGATCCGCCCTGGGTGCGGGGCTTGCTGCCCAGCGGGGGGATGCGCTCCAGGCCGTGCTCCTCGGTGGACTCGACGATGCGGGCCATGGTCTGCACGGTGACGACGGGCCAGGCGCCGACGCTGGTCTCGCCCGAGAGCATGACCGCGTCCGCGCCGTCGAGAATGGCGTTCGCGACGTCCGAGGCCTCGGCCCGCGTGGGGCGGGGGCTCTCGATCATCGACTCGAGCATCTGGGTGGCGACGATGACCGGCTTCGCCCAGCGGCGGGCGAGCTCGACGGCGTGCTTCTGCACGATCGGCACCGCCTCGAGGGGCAGCTCGACGCCGAGGTCGCCGCGGGCGACCATGATGCCGTCGAAGACGTCGATGATCTCCTGGAGGTTGTCGACCGCCTGCGGCTTCTCGATCTTGGCGATGACGGGAGCCTTGCGGCCCTCCTCCGCCATGATCTCGTGCACGCGCTCGATGTCGCTGGCGTTGCGCACGAAGGAGAGGGCGATGATGTCGGCGCCGAGGCGGATCGCCCAGCGGAGGTCGTCCTCGTCCTTCTGGGAGAGTGCGGGGACGTTGACCGCGACGCCGGGCAGGTTGATGCCCTTGTTGTTCGAGACGTTGCCGGGGACGACGACCTCGGTGACGACCCGGGGGCCCTCGACGGCGGTGACGCGGACAGCGACCTTGCCGTCGTCGATGAGGAGCATGTCGCCCGGGTTCACGTCGTCCGGGAGGCCCTTGAACGTGGTGCCCGAGAGCTCGCGCGTGCCGAGGACGTCCTCGGTGGTGATGGTGAAGACGTCGCCCTCGGCGAGGGCGTACGGACCGCCCTCGAACTTGCCGAGGCGGATCTTCGGACCCTGCAGGTCGACGAGGATCGCGACCGCGCGCCCGGCGTCGTCCGCGGCCTTCCGCACGAGGCGGTAGATCCCTTCGTGGACGTCGTAGCTTCCATGACTGAGGTTCATGCGGGCCACGTCCACGCCGGCGTCGATGATCGCACGAATGGTCTCGTACGACGACGTTGCCGGGCCGAGGGTGGCGACGATTTTCGCTCGTCTCATTGAGGGGGTGCTCCGTTGTTCTGCGCCCGGAGGCGCGTCGTTAGCGGGGAGGGTGAGCTGATTGCTGGCGGGCCGAGACTATCGCGTCCCGGGGACTAGAGCGTGAAGCCCCGGTCGTTCGGACCGACCGGCGCGGGCAGCTGGGTCGTGCCCTCGAGGTAGCGGTCGACCTCGGCCGCGACGGAGCGGCCCTCGGCGATCGCCCAGACGATCAGGGACTGGCCCCGCCCGGCGTCTCCGGCCACGAAGACCCCGGGGACGCTGGTCTCGAAGGCGTCGCCGCGCGCGACGTTGCCGCGCTCGGTGAAGGGGACCTCGAGCTGGCGGCCGAGGTGGTCCGACTCCGGACCGGTGAAGCCGAGCGCCAGGAGGACCAGGTCCGCCGGGATCTCGCGCTCGGTGCCCGCCTTGGGGACGCGGCGTCCGTCGAGGTACTCGGTCTCGGCCACGCGCACCGCGCGGACCTCGCCGCCCTCGTTCGCGAGGAACTCCACGGTCGACGCGAGGAACATCCGCTCCCCGCCCTCCTCGTGAGCGCTCGAGACCTCGAACACGGTCGGGTCCATCGGCCAGGGCTGGCTGTCCGGGCGCTGCGACGGCGGCTGCTGCCCGATCGCCAGGTTCGTGACCGAGGCGGCCTTCTGGCGATGGGCGGTGCCGATGCAGTCCGCTCCGGTGTCGCCTCCACCCAGGACGACGACGTGCTTGCCCTCGGCCGAGATCTGCTCGAAGACGCGGTCGCCCGCGATCGCGTGGTTCGACTGCACGAGGTACTCCATGGCGAAGTGCACGCCGTCGAGGTCGCGACCCGGGATCGGCAGGTCGCGCGGCACGAGGGCGCCGGTGGCGACGACGACCGCGTCGTAGCGCGCCCGCAGGTCGTCCCAGGTGATGTCGGAGCCGATGTCGACGCCCGCGCGGAAGCGGGTGCCCTCGGCCTTCATCTGGTTCAGGCGCAGCTCGAGGTGCTTCTTCTCCATTTTGAAGTCCGGGATCCCGTAGCGCAGGAGGCCGCCGATGCGGTCGTCGCGCTCGTAGACCGCGACGGTGTGCCCGGCGCGGGTGAGCTGCTGCGCGGCGGCGAGCCCCGCGGGTCCGGAGCCGACGACCGCGACGGTCTTGCCGGTCAGGCGCTCCGGCGGGTGCGGCTGCACCCAGTCGTTGCCGAACGCCTGATCGATGATCGAGACCTCGATCTGCTTGATCGTGACGGCCGGCTGGTTGATGCCGAGCACGCAGGACGACTCGCACGGCGCCGGGCAGAGCCGGCCCGTGAACTCCGGGAAGTTGTTCGTCGCGTGCAGGCGCTCGATCGCCTGGCGACCCTCGCCGCGCCACATCAGGTCGTTCCACTCGGGGATCAGGTTCCCCAGCGGGCAGCCCTTGTGGCAGAACGGGATGCCGCAGTCCATGCAGCGGCCCGCCTGCCGGCGCAGCACGGCGGAGTCGCCCTGCTCGTAGACCTCTTTCCAGTCCATCAGGCGGACGGACACGGGACGCCGCTTGGGCAGCTCCCGGTCCTGCACCTTCAGGAACCCCTTGGGATCAGCCACCGGTCACCTCCAGAATCCGTCCCCAGACGACGTCGCCGTCGGGGTCGAGCCCCTCCTCCACAGCGGATGCGCGCGTCGCGAGCACCGCGGCGAAGTCGCGGGGCAGTACCTTGACGAAACGCGAGACCGTTCCGTCGAAATCGTCGAGCATCCCCTGGGCCAGGGTCGACTCGGTCTCCGCGACGTGCCGCTCGAGCAGGTCGCGCAGGATCTCCACATCGGCGCTGCCGAGCTCGGAGAGGGTCAGCTCGCCGGAGGCGATCGCGTCGCGGTTCACGAGCTCGCGGCGCAGGCCGTGGATGTAGGCGGTGCCGCCGGACATGCCTGCGCCGAGGTTGCGCCCGGTCTCGCCGAGGATCACGGCCAGACCGCCCGTCATGTACTCCAGCGCGTGGTCGCCCACTCCCTCGACCACGGCGGTGGCGCCGGAGTTGCGGACCAGGAAGCGCTCGCCGACCATCCCGCGGATGAACATGGTGCCCTGGGTCGCCCCGTAGCCGATCACGTTGCCCGCGATCACGTTCGTCGAGGCGTCGAAGGTGCTGCGGCGATCCGGCCGCACCACGATCTGGCCGCCCGAGAGGCCCTTGCCGACGTAGTCGTTGGAGTCGCCCTCGAGCCGCAGCGTGATGCCGGCGGGAAGGAAGGCTCCGAGCGACTGCCCGGCCGAGCCGCGGAGCGACACGACGATGGAGTCGGCCGGCAGGCCGTTCTCGCCGAAGCGGACCGTGACCTCGTGGCCGAGCATGGTGCCGACGGCGCGCTCGGTGTTCTTGATCTCGCGCTCGATCCGGACGGTGCCGCGGTGGTCGAGCACGTTCGCCGCGACGCGGATCAGCTCGTTGTCGAAGTGGCGCTCGAGCTCGTGCTCCTGCGCGCGGCCGTGGCGGCGCGGCTCCTCGGCCGTGAAGACCGGTCCGACGAGGATCGGCGTCAGGTCGAGCCCGCTCGCCTTCCAGTGCTCGATCGCCCGGTCGACGTCGAGCAGCTCGCGGTGGCCGACGATCTCGTCGACGCTCCGGAAGCCGAGCTTCGCGAGGTACTCGCGCACCTCCTGGGCGATGAACTCGAAGAAGTTGACGACGAACTCGGGCTTGCCGGAGAACCGCTGGCGCAGCTCCGGGTTCTGCGTCGCGACGCCCACCGGGCACGTGTCGAGGTGGCAGACGCGCATCATGATGCAGCCCTCGACGATCAGCGGAGCCGTCGCGAAGCCGAACTCCTCGGCTCCGAGCAGCGCGCCGATGACGACGTCGCGGCCGGTCTTCATCTGGCCGTCCACCTGCACGACCACGCGGTCGCGCATGCCGTTGAGCATCAGCGTCTGCTGGGTCTCGGCCAGGCCGAGCTCCCAGGGCGTGCCCGCGTGCTTGAGCGAGTTCACCGGGCTCGCACCGGTGCCGCCGTCGTGACCCGAGACGAGGATCACATCGGCGAGGGCCTTCGCGGTGCCGGCGGCGACCGCTCCGATGCCCGACTGGCTGACCAGCTTCGCGTGGATGCGCGCCGACGGGTTCGCCCGCTTGAGATCGAAGATCAGCTGCTTCAGGTCCTCGATCGAGTAGATGTCGTGGTGGGGCGGCGGCGAGATCAGGCCGACGCCGGCGGTCGCGTGCCGGGTGCGCGCGATCCACGGGTAGACCTTCGTGGGCGGCAGCTGACCGCCCTCGCCGGGCTTGGCGCCCTGAGCGAGTTTGATCTGGATGTCGTCGGCGTGGGTGAGGTACATGCTCGTGACGCCGAAGCGACCCGACGCGACCTGCTTGATCGCGGAGCGGCGCTCGGGGTCGAGCAGCCGCTCGGTGTCCTCGCCGCCCTCTCCGGTGTTCGACTTGGCGCCGAGGCGGTTCATCGCGATGGCGAGGGTCTCGTGCGCCTCCGGCGAGATGGAGCCGTAGCTCATCGCGCCCGTCGAGAAGCGCTTGACGATCGCCTCGACCGGCTCGACCTCGTCGATCGGGATCGGGGTGCGTCCCGCGGTGTCGAGCGTGAACATGCCGCGGAGGGTCATCAGCGAGCTCGCCTGGTCGTCGACCATCTTCGTGTACTCGCGGAAGACGTCGTAGCGGCGGTTACGCGTCGAGTGCTGCAGGCGGAACACCGTGTCCGGGTTGAACAGGTGGGGGGCGCCGTCGCGGCGCCACTGGTACTCGCCGCCGACCGCCAGGCGCTCGTGGGCGACGATCGCGCCGTCCTCGGGGTACGCGGCGCGGTGGCGCGCGGCGTTCTCCTCGGCGACGACGTCGATGCCGATGCCGCCGAGCTTCGAGACGGTGCCGGTGAAGTACTGGTCGACGAACACCTGGCTGAGGCCGACGGCCTCGAAGGTCTGCGCGCCGGCGTAGCTCGACACGGTGGAGATCCCCATCTTGGACATGATCTTCAGCACGCCCTTGCCGAGCGCCTTGATCACGTTCTTCACGGCCTTCTCCGGCGAGACGTCCGACAGCATGCCGCTGCGGACCAGGTCCTCGCAGGTCTCCATCGCCAGGTACGGGTTGACCGCGGAGGCGCCGTAGCCGATCAGCGTCGCCACGTGGTGCACCTCGCGGACGTCGCCCGCCTCGACCACGAGCCCCACGCGCATCCGGTTCTCGGTGCGGATGAGGTGGTGGTGCACGGCGGCGAGCATCAGCAGCGACGGGATCGGCGCGAGGTCCTTGGTGGAGTCGCGGTCCGAGAGCACCAGGAACTGGGCTCCCGCGGCGATGGCCTCGTCGGCCTCGTCGCACATCTCGTCGATGCGGTCCTGCATCGCCCGGGGTCCCGCGTCGACGCGGTAGAGGCCGCGGATCGTCGTGGTGATGTGGCTCAGCGGGCGCGGCGCGATGTGCTGGATCTTCGCGAGCTCGTCGTTGTCGATGACCGGGAAGTCGAGGACCACCTGGCGTGCGTGCTCGGCGCCGGCGGTCAGCAGGTTCCGCTCGGGGCCGAGCCCCAGGCGGAGCGAGGTCACGACCTCCTCGCGGATCGAGTCCAGCGGCGGGTTCGTCACTTGCGCGAAGGCCTGCGTGAAGTAGTCGAAGAGCAGGCGGGGTCGCTTCGACAGCACGGCCACGGGGGTGTCCGAGCCCATCGCTCCGAGCGGCTCTGCACCGGCGCGCGCCATCGGCAGCAGGAGGAGACGGACCTCCTCCTCCGTGTAGCCGAAGGTGCGCTGGCGGCGGTTGACCGACGCCGGCGTGTGCACGATGTGCTCGCGCTCGGGGAGGTCCTTGAGGTTGATGCGGCCCTTCTCGAGCCACTCCTCGAACGGACCGGAGGCGGCGAGCTGCCCCTTGATCTCCTCGTCCTCGACGATGCGGCCCTGCTCGGTGTCGACGAGGAACATGCGTCCGGGCTGGAGGCGTCCCTTGCGGACCACCTTCGCGGGGTCGATGTCGAGCACGCCGATCTCGCTGGCCAGCACCACGAGCCCGTCGTCGGTGACGACGTAGCGGCCGGGGCGCAGGCCGTTGCGGTCGAGGGTGGCGCCGACGAGCTCGCCGTCGGTGAAGACGATCGCGGCCGGGCCGTCCCACGGCTCCATGAGCATCGAGTGGTACTCGTAGAACGCGCGCCGCTTCGGGTCGAGCGCGCCGTCCTGGTTCTCCCAGGCCTCCGGGACCATCATCATGACCGCGTGCGGGAGCGACCGGCCGGCCAGGTTGAGCAGCTCGACGGTCTCGTCGAACGAGGCGGAGTCGCTGCGGCCGGGCGAGACGATCGGGAACAGCGGAGCCAGGTCGCCCAGCTCGCGGCTCTTCAGCTGCGACTGGCGTGCGCGCATCCAGTTGCGGTTGCCCTGCACCGTGTTGATCTCGCCGTTGTGCGCGATCATCCGGAACGGCTGAGCGAGCGGCCACGACGGGAAGGTGTTGGTGGAGTAGCGGGAGTGCACCAGCGCGAGCTTCGAGGCGAAGCGCTCGTCGGACAGGTCCGGGTAGAACGGCTCCAGCTGGAGCGTCGTCACCATGCCCTTGTACACGAGCGTCCGGCTCGAGAGCGACATGAAGTAGACCTCGAGCTCGCGCTCGACGCGCTTGCGCAGGCGGAAGGTCAGGCGGTCGAGGCGGATGGAGGAGAGGGGCGTGCCGCTCTCGTCGGTCAGCTCGCTCCGGATGAACAGCTGCTCGATCGCCGGCATGGCGGCCCGGGCGAGCGTGCCGATCTCGTCGGGCTGCACGGGCACGGAGCGCCAGCCGACCACGGCGAGGTTCTCCTCGCGGGCGATGTCGGCGATCGTCGACTTGACCCGCTCGCGTTCGAACACGTCCACCGGGAGGAAGGCGTTGCCGACCGCGTACTGGCCCAGCGGTGGGAGCTCGAAGGGAGCGACCGCGCGGAGGAACTCGTCCGGGATCTGCGTGATGATGCCCGCGCCGTCGCCCGTTCCGGCGTCGGAACCGACCGCGCCGCGGTGCTCGAGGTTGCGCAGCGCGTTCAGCGCGGCGTCGATGATGTCGTGGCCGGCGGTGCCGCGCATGGTGGCGACCATCGCGAGACCGCACGCGTCCTTCTCGGCGGCCGGGTCGTACATCCCCTGCGCCGGCGGCATGCCCAGGAAGGGCACGGCGCGGGCCGGGGTCGAGGGCTGGGCGGAGGCCATGGGAACCGTCCTCACGGGGGTGATGGCTGATCGGGACGTCGCTGGCCCGCGGTGGTGGAGGAGGGGCGGCTCCCCGATCGGGAGGGCCGCAGGGTTCTGCCGCGGCGCGAGCGTCGCGCGCCGTCGGCGGTGCCTGCACGACGACCCGCCCGCGGCAGCGCTCGTGGCTGCGCCGCGATGGGGCGGTCGTGGAGGTGTCGGGCACCCGGGTGGCTGTCGCGGAGGCTCCGCGACCTCCGTCAGGTGCGGGAGACCGTCGGCTTCTCGGCGTCGGTGCCGGAAGCAGGGGTGGTGGTGTCGTCGGAGTCGGACTCGACGTCCTCGAATTCTACCGCAGCCGGGGCGGGCGTCCACTCGCGACCCGGGCGGTAGGCCGAGGGCTCGGCACCGGGGTGCTCCCGCTTCTGGATCACCACGAGGACCAGGCCGACGACCACGGCGATGAGCGCGGCCCAGACGTTCGTGCGGATGCCCCAGAAGAACTCGCTCGGATCGATCCGGATGGACTCGAACCAGACGCGTCCGATCCCGTACCAGATCAGGTACGCGGCGAAGACGGTCCCCCACTGCAGCTTCAGACGGCGCTCGAGCAGGAGGATGACCGCGATGCCCACCACGTTCCACAGGATCTCGTAGAGGAAGGTCGGGTGGAAGAGCGTGCCCGCCGGGAGGCCGACGGGGAAGGCGGGGTTGGTGGTCTCGATCTCGAGGCCCCAGGGCAGGGTCGTGGGCAGGCCGAAGAGCTCGTGGTTGAACCAGTTGCCCAGGCGCCCGAGCGCCTGCGCGGCGAGCATGCCCGGCGCGAGGGCGTCGGCGAAGGTCCAGAAGCGCACTCCTGTCCAGCGGCAGCCGATGAACGCGCCGACCGCGCCTCCGATCAGGCCGCCGAAGATGGCGTTGCCGCCGTTCCAGATGCGGACGACCTCCCACGGGTCGGCGCCGTCGTAGAAGTAGTCGCCGGGGTGGGTGAGCACGTGGTAGGCGCGGGCGCCGACGATGCCCAGCGGCACCGCCCAGATGATGATGTCGAGGACGACCCACGGCTCGGCGCCGCGGCGCTTGAGGCGCTGGTTCGTCATGATCGTCGCCACGATGATCCCCGCGAGGATGCAGAGCGCGTAGGTGTGGATCGCGAGCGTGAAGGTGCCGATCGTGAGGTCGTACTGACTCCACGCGTCGGGGGGGCTCGGAATGCTCAGCGGTACGGACACCGGTACTCGACCTTTCGAAGGAGGGGGTCCCCCGGGCACGGCTCGGCCGCGCCCCGGTGGGCATCCCGATTGTAGCGGGAGGGTGTCAGCGCGCGGAGCGCAGGCGGGTGCCCTCGGCGAGGCCGCGGGAGGTCTCGGCGACCGCGTCGACACCGCCGGACGCCAGGGCGCGCACGAGAGCGGAGCCGACGATCGCGCCGTCCGCGTAGGCGAGGATCTCGGCGACCTGCTCGCCGGTCGAGATGCCCAGGCCGACGCACGCGCTCTCGGAGCCGGCGGCGCGGAGGCGGTCGACCAGGGTGCGGGCCGCGGAGTCGACGTCGGTGCGCGCGCCGGTGATGCCCATCGTCGAGACCGCGTAGACGAATCCGCGGCTCGAGTCGACGGCCTGACGCAGGCGCGTGTCCGTCGAGGACGGTGCCGCGAGGAACACGCGGTCGAGTCCGAGCCGCTCGGAGACGGCGAGCCACTCGGCGCCCTCGTCCGGGATCAGGTCGGGCGTGATGAGGCCGGACCCGCCGGCCTCGGCCAGATCGGTGGCGAATCGCTCGACCCCGTACTGCAGGACCGGGTTGTAGTAGGTCATCACCAGGACCGGCACGTCGACGCGCGCCCGGATCTCACGGACCGCCTCGAAGCCGTGGCGGAGGCGGAAGCCGCCCGCGATGGCGGCCTGGGTCGCCTCCTGGATGACGGGACCGTCCATCACCGGGTCGGAGTACGGCAGGCCCAGTTCGATCGCGTCGACGCCGTTCTCGGCCATGGCCACGGCGGCGTCGATGCTGGTCGGCAGGTCCGGGAAGCCGACGGGGAGGTAGCCGATCAGGGCGCCCGCCGCCTCCTCGTTCCGGCGCCGGACGGTCTCGGCGACGCTCGGTCCGCGGCCGCTCACGACTGCACCGCGCCCTGGTCCATGAGGCCGAAGTAGTGCGCCGCCGTCGTCATGTCCTTATCGCCGCGGCCGGAGAGGTTCACCAGGATGGTGGCCTCGGGGCCGAGCTCGCGCCCGAGCTCCAGCGTGCCGGCCAGCGCGTGCGCGGACTCGATCGCCGGGATGATCCCCTCGGTGCGGCTGAGGAGCATGAGCGCGTCCATCGCCGCCGAGTCGGTGACCGCGCGGTAGTCGGCGCGGCCGATGCTCGAGAGCCACGCGTGCTCCGGGCCGATTCCCGGGTAGTCGAGGCCGGCCGAGATCGAGTGCGACTCGACGGTCTGGCCGTCCTCGTCCTGGAGGAGGAAGCTGCGGGCGCCGTGCAGGACGCCGGGGCGGCCCTTGCTGATGGTCGCCGCATGGCGGGGCGTCTCGATCCCGTCGCCGCCGGCCTCGAAGCCGACGAGGCGGACCTCGGGGTCGTCGAGGAAGGCGTGGAAGATCCCCATCGCGTTGGAGCCGCCGCCGACGCAGGCGGTGACCGCGGTGGGCAGCGAGCCGGTGAGCTCGAGGACCTGCTCGCGCGCCTCCTCGCCGATGATCTTCTGGAAGTCGCGGACGAGGGCCGGGAACGGGTGCGGGCCCGCGACGGTGCCGAAGATGTAGTTCGTGGTGCCGACGTTCGTGACCCAGTCGCGCATCGCGTCGTTGATCGCGTCCTTGAGGGTGCGCGAGCCGGTCGTCACGGGGATGACCTCGGCGCCGAGCAGGCGCATGCGGGCGACGTTGAGGGCCTGGCGCTCGGTGTCGACCTCGCCCATGTAGACCACGCAGTCGAGGCCGAACAGGGCGGCGGCCGTGGCGGTCGCGACGCCGTGCTGGCCCGCTCCCGTCTCGGCGATGACGCGGGTCTTGCCGATCCGCTTGGTGAGCAGCGCCTGGCCCAGCACGTTGTTGATCTTGTGCGAGCCGGTGTGGTTGAGGTCCTCGCGCTTGAGGATGATCCGCGCACCGCCGGCGTGCTCGGCGAACCGCGGCACCTCGGTGATGATCGACGGACGGCCGGTGTAGCTGCGGTGCAGCTCCATCAGCTCGGCGGCGAACGCGGGGTCGACCTTCGTGCGCTCGTACTCGGCGCTCAGCTCGTCGAGGGCCTCGACGAGGGACTCGGGGACGTAGCGTCCGCCGAACTCGCCGAAGTAGGGGCCGAGTTCATCCCGGAGTGCCATGGGGGTACCGCCTATCGGTGTGGTCAGTGCGCCAGGAAGCCGGCGAGGGTGGAGACGGGGTCGCCGCCGGTGACGAGAGCCTCGCCCACGAGGACGACGTCCGCTCCGGAGCCGCGGTAGTGCGCGACGTCGTCGGCGGTGAGGACGGCCGACTCGGCCACCTTCACCGCGTCGTCAGGGAAGCGCTCGGAGAGGCGGCCGAAGAGGTCGCGGTCGAGCTGGAAGGTGGAGAGGTCGCGGGCGTTCACGCCGATGAGCCGTGCGCCGAGGTCCGCGGCCCGGTCGAGCTCATCGGCCGAGTGCGTCTCGACGAGCGGGGTCATCCCCAGCTCGAGGACGAGGGCGTGCAGCTCGACGAGCAGGGGCTGCTCGAGCGCGGCGACGATGAGGAGGACCAGGTCGGCTCCGGCCGCGCGGGCCTCGAGGACCTGGTACGGCTCGGCGACGAAGTCCTTGCGCAGGACGGGGATCGACACGCGCTCCCGGACCGCCTCGAGGTCCGCGAGGGACCCCTTGAAGCGGCGCTCCTCGGTGAGGACGCTGATCGCGCTCGCTCCCCCGAGCTCGTACTGCCCGGCCAGCTCGGCGGGGACGGGGATGTCGGCGAGGGCTCCGCGCGACGGGCTGGCGCGCTTGACCTCGGCGATGATCCTGACGCGCTCGGCGGGGGCCAGTGCGGCCAGGGCGTCGAGGGCGGGCGCCTGGGCGAGCGCACGGCGCTCGACGGCCTCGAGAGGAGCGCTCTCGCGGCGCCGGGCCGCGTCGGCCAGGGCGCCGGCGGTGAGGTCGGCGAGCACCTAGGCGCGCGCCTTCGGGTTCGCCTTCGCGCCGTCGACGCCGTAGCCCGCCTTGGCCATGCCCATGCCGACGAGCAGGCCCACCACGACCAGGCCGGCCGAGAGCCAGACCACCAGGGGCACGTCGAACCAGAACGCGATCGTGCCGATCGTGAATCCGACCAGCATGATGACGACGGCCGTCCACGCTGCCGGCGAGTGGCCGTGGTTGTCGTCGTCGTGCTCGGTGCTCATGGGTCTCCTCCTGGGGGTGCATCGGGACCAGAGCAGTCTAGCGTGAGGCGCCTGGGCACCCGGCCCCGGACTCGCCCCGAGGAGCCCCCCAGGAGGCCGGGATCCCGGACCGCAGGACGCGCCCCGGCCGGGGTCAGCGGCCGGAGGTGGGGTCGCCGCCGCGGGAGAGCTCGTCCCACGAGACGACCGGATCGATGTCGCCGTCGTCCGTCTGCACGGTCGTCGCGCCGTGGCCGTAGCCGTCGGCGGGCTCGAAGCGGGACGCGCGCTTCTTCGCCGCCCCCGGCCAGCGGCGCGAGGTCGCGAGGACGCCGATCCCGAGCAGCGCCGTGAGCACGCCGCAGACCAGGGCGACGACGGGCCAGACCGTCGCGGAGGACGAGGCCACCAGCGCCGCGACGGACTGCTCCCCCGCGATGGCGGTCGCCTCCGTGACCAGCGCGGCCCCGGCGCGCACGGGATCGCCCAGCGCCGTCGCGGCCGCGAGCACCACCGAGGCGCCGAGGACGGCCTGGAGCAGTCCGAGCACGATCCGGAAGACGGGACCGGCGATGGCCAGGGCCGCAGCGAGGGCGAGGCCCGCGAGCGCCAGAGCGGAGAGCGCGGGCGCGGCGACGGTCCCGGCCACGTCGATCCGCTGGCCCTCCCCCTCGATCGCGGCCAGGGTCAGCGTGGACCAGGTCTGCGTGGAGGAGGTCAGCTCGAGCGCGGCGAGCAGCACGACCCCGAGGATCGCGGTGTACTTCAGCCGCCGTCCGCTCATGCTCGATCCGCCGGGCCGACGCCTGTGAACGGGACGAGGGGATCGACGTCGAAGCAGGCGTGCTCGCCCGTGTGGCAGGCGGCGCCGATCTGCTCGACCTGCACCAGCAGGGTGTCGGCGTCGCAGTCGAGGGCGGCACCCCGCACGTACTGCGCGTGACCGGACGTGTCGCCCTTCCGCCAGTACTCCTGACGCGAGCGCGACCAGAAGGTGACGCGGCCCTCAGTGAGGGTCCGCCGGAGCGCCTCGCGGTCCATCCAACCCATCATGAGCACCTCGCGGGTGTCGTGCTGCTGGATGATCGCGGGCAGGAGCCCGGTCGGATCGAAGGCGGCGCGGTCCAGCACGGCGTCGAGCTCGGCGGGGGTCATCGGATCTCGATCCCGGAGGCGGCGAGCGCGCGCTTGACGTCGCCGATCGTCAGCTCGCGGTTGTGGAAGACGGAGGCGGCGAGCACGGCGTCGGCTCCCGCGTCGACGGCCGGGGCGAAGTGCTCGACGGCGCCGGCGCCTCCGGACGCGATCACCGGCACGGAGCTCAGCTCGCGCATCGCGGCGATCAGCTCGAGGTCGAAGCCCTGCTTGGTGCCGTCGGCGTCGATGGAGTTGACCAGCAGCTCCCCGGCGCCGCGCTCGACGGCCTCGGCCGCCCAGGCCAGGGCGTCGAGCTCGGTCTCGCGGCGGCCGCCGTGGGTGGTGACGACGAAGCCGGACGCCGTGGCGTCGCTCCGCTTGACGTCGAGCGAGAGCACGAGCACCTGAGCGCCGAAGACGTCGGCGATCTCGCCGAGGAGCTCGGGCCGGGCGATCGCGGCCGAGTTGACGCCCACCTTGTCGGCGCCGTGCGCGAGCAGTCGCGAGACGTCCTCGGCGCTGCGCACGCCTCCGCCGACCGTGAGCGGGATGAAGACCTGCTCGGCCGTCGCCCTCACCACGTCGTAGGTGGTCGAGCGGTCGTCGACCGTGGCGGTGACGTCGAGGAAGGTCAGCTCGTCGGCGCCCTGCTCGAAGTAGAGGCGGGCGAGCTCGACGGGGTCGCCCGCGTCGCGCAGGTTCTGGAAGTTGACGCCCTTCACGACGCGGCCGGCGGCGACGTCGAGGCAGGGGATGACGCGGACGGCGAGACTCATCGGCTCCCCCTCTACAGGCGCGCGGCG
The DNA here is from genome assembly GCF_002931755.1 of Rathayibacter sp. AY2B3. Taxonomy (NCBI): domain Bacteria; kingdom Bacillati; phylum Actinomycetota; class Actinomycetes; order Micrococcales; family Microbacteriaceae; genus Rathayibacter; species Rathayibacter sp. AY2B3. Next base: position 47,625 of record NZ_PSUG01000018.1, read on the forward strand.
TGGATGGAGGTGACCAGGATCGCGCGGGCGCCCAGGTCGTACAGGCGGTCCATCACCTGGTTCATGTCCGAGCGGGGCACCATCACACGGACGGCGACCCACTCGGCGTCGTGCAGCGGTGACACCGTCGGCGACTCGAAGCCCGGCGCGATCGCCGTGGCGCTCTCGAGGAGCGCGACGGGGCAGTCGTAGTCGAGCAGCACGTACTCGCGGGCGACCAGCACGCCCTGCAGGCGGCGCAGCAGCACCGGGATGCCCTCGGGCTCTCCCGCGGCGGAGACGAGGACGGCGGTCGAGTCCAGGATGACCGGGCCGAAGATCTCGAGGCCGGCCTTGCGGAGCGTGGTGCCGGTCTCGACGACGTCGGCGATGACGTCGGCGACGCCGAGCTGGATCGCGGACTCGACCGCGCCGTCGAGGCGGATCAGCGTCACCTCGACGCCGTGCTCCCGGAGGAAGCGGCCCACGAGCCCCGGGTAGCTGGTCGCCACGCGGAGGCCGTCGATCTGCGCGAGCTCGTCGTAGCGGCCGGCGGGCCCGGCGAAGCGGAAGGTGGAGTTCGCGAAGCCGAGGCTCGCGATCTCGCGCGCCTCGGAGCCGGAGTCGATCAGGAGGTCGCGGCCGGTGACCCCGACGTCGAGAGCGCCGGAGCCGACGTAGGTGGCGATGTCGCGGGGGCGCAGGTAGAAGAACTCCACCCCGTTGCGCTCGTCGACGACGTGCAGCTCCTTCGGGTCGCGACGGCCGGTGTAGCCCGCTTCCGCGAGCATCTGACCGGCGGTCTCCGAGAGGGAGCCCTTGTTGGGGACGGCGACGCGCAGGAGCGCCGGGGCGGGGGTGGTGGTCACGGGACGTCCTTCATGACTCGACGGCTGTTCAGGGGGCGGCACGGCTCCTCGGGGAGCGTGCGGGCGCGACGGCGCGGAGCGGAGGCGCACCCCGGCGAGCGGGGCGGGGCTCACAGATGCCGGTAGACGTCGGCCGTCGTCAGTCCTTTGGCGAGCATGAGCACCTGGAGGTGGTACAGCAGCTGCGAGATCTCCTCGGCGGTGCGCTCATCGCCCTCGTACTCGGCGGCCATCCACACCTCGGCGGCCTCCTCGACGATCTTCTTGCCGATGAAGTGCACGCCGGCGTCGAGCTCGCGGACGGTGCCCGAACCCTCGGGACGGGCGGCGGCCTTCTCGCCCAGCTCAGCGAAGAGGTCGTCGAAAGTTTTCACCGGGGAAGTCTATACGGCGGGCGGGCCGCAGCCGCGTGGGGGCTGCGGTGCAGGGCGGACGTGCGCGGACGTCGCTCCCCCGCGATCCGCCGGTGATGGTGCGATTCGCAGGGGACGGTAACGTCTGCAGGAGGTCGTGCCGTCTGCAGGGGTTCTTGCCGTGTGCAGGCGACCCTGCCGTCTGCAGGGGTTCGTGCCGTGTGCAGGCGACCCTGCCGTGTGCAGGGGCCGTGTGCAGGGGATTCGCGCTCTCGCGCGGCTCGCAAGCGGCAGGACCGGCGATCGGGCCCGAGGATCCTGCAGATCGCACAGAGTCCTGCAGACGGCACGGGAGCCTGCAGATCGCACGGGAGCCTGCAGATCGCACAGGGGCCTGCAGTCCGCACGACCTCCGGCCCGCGCCCCCCGGCCCCCGCGCGCCGCCTCAGTGCCGGTGCAGGTGCGCGGTCGCCGTCTCGCGCAGCGACGCGATCGCGGCCTCCGGGTCGTCCGCGCCGAAGACCGCGGAGCCCGCGACGAAGGTGTCGGCCCCCGCCTCCGCTGCGATCTCGATCGTCCCGGGTGCGATCCCGCCGTCGACCTGGAGCCAGACGTCGAGCCCGGTGCGGTCCACCACGTCCCGGAGCGTGCGCAGCTTGGGCATCGTCTCCTCCATGAAGGACTGTCCCCCGAAGCCGGGCTCGACCGTCATCACGAGGACCTGGTCGAACTCGGGCAGGAGGTCGAGGTACTCGTCCACCATCGTGCCCGGCTTGAGCGCGATCCCCGCCCGCGATCCGATCTCGCGCAGGCGCCTCGCGAGGGCCACGGCGTCGCGCGCGGCCTCGGCGTGGAAGGTCACGGAGTAGGCGCCGGTCTCGGCGTAGTCGGGGGCCCAGCGGTCGGGGTCCTCGATCATCAGGTGCAGATCGAGCGGTCGGGGCGAGACCTCCTGGAGGCGCTGGACCATGGTCAGCCCGAAGGTGAGGTTCGGCACGAAGTGGTTGTCCATCACGTCGACGTGCACGAGGTCGGCTCCGGCGATGCGCTGCAGCTCGGCCTCGAAGTTCACGAAGTCGGCGGAGAGGATGCTGGGGTTGATCCGTGCGGGCATGCCTCCAGCCTAGATCGGAGCGTCCTCCGCGACCGCCCGGCCGCGCGCGCTCCCGCTCCGGACGTCAGGCGTCCGGCGACGCCGACTCGAGGGGCCGGCGGCGGAGGAGCTGCACGAACATGGCGTCGGTGCCGTGCCGATGCGGCCAGAGCTGCACGTGGAGGGGCCCGTCCGGCAGCGGGAGCGGGTCCGCCGTCACCCCGCGCAGCACGGCCGGCGTGTCGACGAGCTCGAGCTCGTGCCGCTCCTGCGCCAGGGCGAGCACTCGCCGGGTCTCGCCGAGGTGCGGCGAGCAGGTCACGTAGGCCAGCAGCCCGTCGGGAGCGAGAGCCCGCACCGCGGAGTCCAGCAGCTCGCCCTGGAGGGCGGCCAGCGGCTCCACGTCGGCCGCGGACTTGCGCCAGCGCGCCTCGGGCCGCCGCCGCAGCGCGCCGAGACCGGTGCAGGGCGCGTCGAGGAGGATGCGGTCGAACAATCCCGGCTGCTCGTCGCCCAGGTCGCGCCCGTCGCCTGTGCGCACCTCGACCGACGGATCGACGGCGGCCAGCGCCTGCCGCACCAGGCCCGCGCGGCCCGGGACCACCTCGTTCGCGAGCAGAGACGCCCCTCCCGTGCGCGCCTCCGCCGCGAGCAGCGCCGCCTTGCCGCCGGGTCCCGCGCACAGGTCGAGCCAGCGCTCGCCCGGGCGGACCGGCCGTGCCCGGGAGAGTGCCAGAGCGGCGAGCTGGGAGCCCTCGTCCTGCACTCGCACGCGGCCCTCGTGCACCGCGGGGAACGCCTCCGGGTCGCCGCCGGTGCTGGTCATGCCGACCGGCGAGAACCGGTCGGGCTCGGCGTCGGCGATCTCGCCGGGAGACGCCAGGCCCGGCAGAGCGACCAGGTTCACGCGCGGAGCCGCGTTGTCGGCGTCGAGCAGCGCGTCGAGCTCATCGGCCGCCCCCTCCGCCGCCAGCGCCCGTCGCAGGGCGCGCACGATCCACACGGGGTGCGAGCTCAGCGCGGCGATCCGGTCGTCCCCGGAGACCGCGGCGACGGAGACCCGCTCCCGCCAGTCGACGGCGCTGGAGCGGGAGACCGTGCGCAGCACGGCGTTGGCGAAGGCGACCGCTCCCCGCGAGGAGCCGGCCGCGACGAGCGCGACGCTCTCGTTCACCGCGGCGTGCGGGGCCACGCGGGTCGCGAGGAGCTGGTGCACGCCCAGGCGCATCGCGTCGAGCACCGGCGCGTCGATGCTCTCGACGGACCGGCCGGCCGCGAGGGCGATCACGCGGTCGTAGTAGCCGGACATCCGCAGGGTGCCGTAGCAGAGCTCGGTGGCCAGTCCCGCGTCGGCGGGCGAGAGGCCGGCGGCGCTGATCCGCGCCGGCAGGACCAGGTTCGCATAGGCGTCCGACCCGCTCACCGCGAGCAGGACGTCGTAGGCGACCCGGCGGGCGGGAGCGGCCTCGCGCCGGGCGCTCACGCGAGCACCGTGCTCTCGCGCAGACCGCGGGCCCAAGCCGCGCCGGCCATCGGGTTCTTGCCGGCGGGCTGGACGCTGACGAGCTCGACCGCTCCGTCCGCGGTGCCGACGAGGGCGCGCCCCGAGTCGAGGCGGACGACGCCCGGAGCGAGGTCGCCCTCCGCCGCGCGGACCGCGAGCACCTTGAGGCGGGCGTCGCCCACCGCGGTCGAGGCTCCGGGCTCGGGAGTCGTTCCGCGCACGAGCGCGAGGACCCGCGCGGTGGGGAGCGTCCAGTCGATCCGGCCGTCGGCCGCGTCGAGCTTGGGAGCGGGGGTCGGCTCTCCGGCCTGCGGAGTCGCGACGGCCGTGCCCTCCTCCAGCGCGTCGACCACGCCGAGGGTGAGGCCGGCGCCGCTCCCGGCCAGCTCCGCCAGCAGCTCGCCCGCGGTGCGCTCCCCCGCGTCGACGGCGAGCTCGGCGTAGACGTCGCCCGCGTCGAGCTCGGCGACCAGCTGGAAGACGCTCGCACCGATCCGCGTGTCGCCGGCCATCAGGGCCCGCTGGACGGGGGCCGCCCCGCGCCAGCGCGGCAGCAGGGAGAAGTGCAGGTTGATCCAGCCCAGGCGCGGCACCGCCAGCAGGCGCTGCCGGACGAGGCCGCCGTAGGCCACGATCACGCCGAGATCGGGGGCGAGCCCCGCGATCCGGTCCGTCACGTCCTCGTCGAGGCGGTTCGCCCGGATCACCGGGATCCCCAGCTCCTCGGCCGCGACGGCGACCGGCGAGGGGGTGAGCACGCGCTTGCGGCCCACCGGGGCGTCCTCCCGGGTGACCACGGCGGCGACCTCGTGCGCGGAGGCGGCGAGGTCGCGGAGGGTCGGGACGGCGGCGGCGGGCGTGCCGGCGAAGACGAGGCGCACGGGGGTCTCCTGGGGAGTCAGAGGATGTCGGGGTCGTCGAAACGGACCCGGAGCCGGGGGGCCGGCCGGAAGCGGCCGGGCGTGGTCGGCGGGCGACGGCGGCGCGTGGCGTTGCGGATCACGGCGGAGCGGAGGCGGGCGGCCACCTCCGCACCGCGAGCGTAGTCGAACCGCACGATCGCCCGGACGGAGCCGTCCTCGAGCCCGACCGGACCGAGCACCTCGTGCCGGTCGTCCTCGTCGAGCGCATCGAGCGCCTCCTCCACCGCGTGCGCGTCACCGCTCACCGTCGCCAGGCGCACCGCGGGCGGGAACCGCAGAGCGCGCCGCTCCTGCAGCTCGGCCCGGAGGTACTCGGCCTGCCGCCAGGTCGCCAGGGCGGTCGCGAGCCGGCCGCCGACCCCGACCAGGAGCACCGGGGCGCCCGGGCGGGCCAGCGCCGCGGCGTTCGACCAGGTGCGGAGCGCGTCGTCGGCGACCCGCAGGCTCTCGCGAGCCAGCATGCGCTCGCCGTCCAGCAGCAGGACGGCGTGGTAACCGCCGTCGGCCCGCGGCTCCGCTCCGCGCGTGGCCACGACGAGCGCGGGCTCGTCGGGGAGGGTGAGCACAGGGCGCTGCCCGTCGGCGACGATCACTGTGGCTCCCGGGAAGGCGCGCCCGAGCTCCTCCGCGGTGCGGCCGGCGCCGAGGGAGACGAGGCGCAGAGCCGTCGCCTCGCAGACGGAGCAGGTCCAGTCGGCCGCGATCAGGCCGCACCAGCCGCAGCTCGGCCGCCCGCCCTCGGAGTGCACGCCGAGCGGACCCTGGCAGCGGTTGCAGCGCGCGACGGTCCGGCAGCGGGCGCAGGCGACCACGGGCGCGTAGCCGGGGCGCGCGACCTGCACCAGCACCGGGCCGGAGTCGAGGGCCTTCCGCGCCTCCCGCCAGGCGGAGGAGGGGATGCGCGCGGCCGCGTCGTGCTCGTCGGCCGCCCACTGCTGCGCCGTCGGCACGACGTGCGGGCGGCGGCTCGGCCGCGGCTCCACCTCGGTCGCGAAGCCGATCTCGACGAGCCGCTCGACCTCGACCGTGCGCGTGTTGCCGAGCAGGACGAGGCCGGCGCCGCTCTGCTCCTGCCGCACCAGGGCGACGTCGCGGGCGTGCGCGTAGGGTGCGAGCGGCTCGGCGAAGAGGGGATCCCCGTCGTCCCAGAGCGCGATCAGGCCGAGGGCGGAGGAGGGCGCGTAGAGGACGGAGCGGTTGCCGACGACGACCCGCGGCCCGGGATCGAGGCAGCGGACGAAGGCGGAGTACCGCTCGGCGCCCTTCTGCCGCGCATCGAGGCGCACCACCGCCTCCGCGGGGACGAGGGCGGCGAGTGCGAGCTCCAGCTGCTCCTGGTCGCGGTAGTCGGGGACGGCCAGGATCGCGTCGCGGCCCGCGGCGAGCGTCTCCCGGGCGAGCTCGGCGAGCGTGACGGCCCAGCCGCCGACCCAGGCGCCCGAGGCGAGCCTCACGGGAGCCGGCACGGCCCCGACCGCCAGGCGGGCCCCCTCGGCCAGCCCGGCGAAGGAGGCGTCGGGGTAGCCCGTCACGCCGCCCGCCTCGACCGCGGGCGCCGCAGGAGCGGGACCCGCGGCGAGGCGCGCCTTCTCCACGCGGACGTGGCGGCGCGGCACGGCCAGGCGCAGCACGTCGCTCGCGCCGCCGGAGGCGCGGTCGGCCACTCGGCGGGCCAGGGCCCAGACCTCCGGAGTCAGCACGACGAGCGGCGAGACCAGCTCCTCGATGCCGCTGAGCGCTCCGGCGTGCTCGGTCCCCTCCCCCGTCTCGACGACGAACGCGTCGGCGATCCGGCCCCCGGTGCGCAACGGCACGCGCACGCGCACGCCGGGGACCACCCCGCCGCGCAGCGCCTCCGGCACCGCGTAGTCCAGGAGCCGGTCGAGCTGCGGGAGGGGCGAGTCCAGGAGCACGCGCGCGACGGCTCCGCTCGTCGCCATCGCCGCCGCGTCCGCTACGAGAGGCCCGCGGCGGAGCGCAGGTCGTCGACCCGGTCGAGACGCTCCCAGGTGAAGTCGGGGAGCTCACGGCCGAAGTGGCCGTAGGCCGCGGTCTGCGCGTAGATCGGGCGGAGCAGGTCGAGCGCGTGGATGATCGCGGCCGGGCGCAGGTCGAAGACCGAGCGGATCGCCTCGGTGATCGTCTCGTCGGAGACGGTGCCGGTGCCGAAGGTCTCGACGTAGAGGCCGACCGGGGCCGCCTTGCCGATGGCGTAGGCGACCTGCACCTCCAGCCGCGAGGCGAGCCCTGCGGCGACCGCGTTCTTGGCGACCCACCGCATGGCGTAGGCGGCCGAGCGGTCCACCTTCGACGGGTCCTTGCCCGAGAACGCGCCGCCGCCGTGGCGGGACGCTCCGCCGTAGGTGTCGACGATGATCTTGCGGCCGGTGAGGCCGGCGTCGCCCTGCGGGCCGCCGATCTCGAAGCGGCCGGTCGGGTTGATCAGGAGGCGCACGGCGGAGGAGTCGAGGTCGACCGTCTCGAGCACGGGGCGGATGACGTGCGCCGCGATGTCCGCGTGGATGGTCTCGGTGCTGACGTGCTCGGCGTGCTGGGTGGACAGCACGACGGTGTCGATGGTGGACGGCGTGGTGCCGTCGTAGCCGATGGTGACCTGGGTCTTGCCGTCCGGCCGGAGGTAGTCGAGCTCGCCCGACTTGCGGACGGCGGCCAGGCGCTCGGCGAGGCGGTGCGAGAGCCAGCTCGGCAGCGGCATGTACTCGGGGGTCTCGTCGGTCGCGAAGCCGAACATCAGGCCCTGGTCGCCCGCGCCCTGGCGGTCGAAGGCGTCCTCGCCCGCCTCGGAGGAGCGGACCTCGAGCGCCGTGTCGACGCCCGCCGCGATCTCGGGCGACTGCTGGCCGATCGAGACCGAGACGCCGCAGGAGCGGCCGTCGAAGCCCTTCTCCGAGGAGTCGTAGCCGATCTCGACTATCGTATCGCGGACGATCTTGGGGATCTCGACGTAGCCGCTCGTGGAGACCTCGCCCGCGACGTGCACGAGCCCCGTCGTGACCAGCGTCTCGACGGCGACCCGGCTGTGCGGGTCCTCGCGGAGCAGGGCGTCGAGGATGCGGTCCGAGATCTGATCGCAGATCTTGTCCGGGTGGCCCTCGGTGACGGACTCGGAGGTGAACAGGCGGAGGGGACCGGAGGTCATGCTTCTCTTCTCGTCCCGGCTCGTGCGCACCGGGGTCGTTCGTACCGGGAGTGGCCTGGCGGGCGCGATGCCGGGCGGCAGGCGATCGGCGCCTGGGCGGGCGGACCGGCCGGGCTAGCGCACGACCGCGTCGAGGACGCGATCGGCCACCTCCGCCTTGCTGCCCGAGGCCTCGCCAACTATAACGCCGGCCCGATCGAGGACCACGACGGCGTTGCTGTCGCTCTGGAAACCCTCGGCCCAGCCCACCCTGTTGAGGACGAGCAGGTCGCAGCCCTTGCGGACGATCTTGGCGCGGCCGAGGGCGAGCATCGCGTCCCGGTCCGGCTCGGTCTCCGCGGCGAAGCCGACGACGATCTGCCCCTCCCGCCGGGAGGCGGAGATCTCGGCGAGGACGTCCGGGTTCTTGACGAGCTCGAGGACGAGCCGGTCGCCCTGCTGCTCCTTCTTGATCTTCGCCTCGGCGACCGCGGCGGGCCGGTAGTCGGCGACGGCCGCGGCCATGATCACGACGTCCGCGCCGGGGGCCGCGGCGAGGGCGGCCTCGCGCAGCTCGAGCGCAGTGCCCACCGGGAGGACCGTGACGCCCTCCGGCGCCGGCACGTCGAGGTTCGCGGCGAGGAGGGTGACCTCCGCGCCCCGGGCCGCAGCGGCCAGCGCGAGCGCGACGCCCTGCCTGCCGCTGGAGCGGTTGCCGACGAAGCGCACCGGGTCGAGGGGCTCGCGGGTGCCGCCGGCGGTCACGAGGACGCGCACGCCCGCGAGGTCGCGGCGGGCGGAGGCGGAGCGGGCGTGGACGGCGAGGGCCTCCGCGACGATCGTCTCGGGCTCCTCCATGCGGCCCGGGCCCGAGTCGGCGCCGGTGAGGCGCCCGACCGCGGGGCCGACGACGTGCACGCCGCGGGAGCGGAGCACCGCCATGTTCGCGACGGTGGCGGCGTTCGCCCACATCTCGGTGTGCATCGCGGGGGCGACCACGAGCGGGGCCGTGCTCGCCAGCACCGTGTTGCCGAGCAGGTCGTCGGCGAGACCGACGGCGAGCTTCGCGAGCGTGTGCGCCGTGGCGGGCGCGATCACGATGAGGTCGGCGGCCTGGCCGATGGCCACGTGCCGGACCTCGGCGACGCCCTCGTAGAGCTCGGTGTGGACCGGGTTCCGCGAGATGGCCTCGAGGGTGGGCTTCCCGACGAAGCGCAGCGCGGCCTCGGTCGCGACGACGTGCACGTCGTGCTCCGCGAGGACCAGCGCGCGGACGACTCCGACGGCCTTGTACGCGGCGATGCCGCCGGTGATGCCGACGACGACGTTGAGCCGTCGGCCGGCCTCGAGAGAGGAGCCCACCCGGAGGGGACTACTCGGCGAGGGGCTTGGCGACGAGCTTGTCCTCGTTGATCTCGTGCAGTGCGACCGAGAGGGGCTTGTCGTCGATGGTGGAGTCGACCAGCGGGCCGACGTTGTCGAACAGGCTGCCCTCGTGGAGGTCGGCGTAGTAGTCGTTGATCTGGCGGGCGCGCTTGGAGGCGAAGATCACCAGCGCGTACTTCGAGTCGACCTTCGAGAGGAGCTCGTCGATGGGCGGGTCGATGATGCCGAGGTTGTTGGCCATGGGTGTCTCCTTGCAGGCGCATCAGCGCCGATCTGCGGCTCCGGAGCAACACGGCGCGCGGGCCCCGAGGGGCGTGAGCCCGGTGGGACCCGGGGCGTCGGCCCGGAGGTGGTCGGTGGCCCGGTGTCAGCGGCCCGGGTCAGCGGGCGCGCCGTCGGCACGAGGCGACATCAATTCTACGACCTCGCGGGCCGCTTCGGGCACGGTGCTGTTGACGACGGCGAAATCGAACTCGTCCTGCGCGGCCAGCTCCACCCTCGCGGTGGCCAGGCGGCGCTCCTGCTCCTCCGCGCTCTCGGTGCCGCGGCCGACCAGCCGACGGACCAGCTCGTCCCAGCTCGGCGGCAGGAGGAAGACCAGGCGGGCGTCCGGCATCCGCTCGCGCACCTGGCGCGCGCCCTGGATGTCGATCTCGAGCATCACCTGGCGGCCCTGCTCCAGCGCGGCGTCGATGGGACCGCGGGGCGTGCCGTAGCGGTGCGCGTTGTGGACGACGGCGTACTCGAGGAACTCCCCCGCCGCGACCATCCGGTCGAACTCGGCGTCGTCGACGAAGTAGTAGCTGACGCCGTCCACCTCGCCCGGACGCGGGGCCCGGGTGGTGGCCGAGACCGAGAGCAGGACGTCCGGGTAGTTCTCGCGGATGTAGGTGGACACGGTGCCCTTGCCGACCGCGGTCGGACCGGCGAGGACGAGCAGGCGGTTGCGGCCGGGGCGGCGCTGCCGCGACTCCCGCTCCTCCAGGAACGACGCCAGGCCCTCGACCTGGCGCCGGCCGAGCCCGCCGAGGCGCTTCGACTCGGCGATCCGCAGCTGGTCCATCACCCGGGGGGTCTTCACCACGCCGAGCGCGGGCACGGCGCGGAGCAGCTCGCTGACGCGCATCCGCCCCTCGACTCCGAGCGGCTCGGCCTGGGCCGCCGCGAGCACGGCGGTCGCGGGGCGGCGTCCGGCGGCGACGGCCTTCTTCACGGCGGCGCGGGCACGGCGCGCCGCGATCGCGGCCTCGGAGGCGGCTCGCCGGTCGACCTCGGGCGGCGAGGGACGGCGCACGGCCTCCGGGCGCGACGAGGCGCCGGGATCGGGGCTGACGGTTTCAGCGGACAAGGGTCTCCTGGATGTCGGTCGCGCGGCGGGTGATCTCGGCCGCGATCCCCGAGGGGCCGGCGCCGAGCACGCTGCGCGACTCGCTGACGATGGTGGCGGCGCTCAGCGCGCCGAACAGCCGCTGCGCGTCCGCGACGGCCGCGCCCTGGTGGCCGAAGCCGGGCGCGAGCACCGGGAGTGCGGGGTGCAGCGGCTCGTCGATGCCGATGCCGAAGTCGCCCAGGGCGACCGTGGCGCCGAGCACCACGCCGACCGATCCGATCGACGCGCGAGCGTGAGCGTCGTTCCAGGATGCCACGTCCGCCACGACCGCGCGTGCCACGGTGGAACCCGCACGGCCGCCGTCCTGCACGAGGGCGCGCTGCACGGGGCGGGCCTCGGGGTTGGAGGTGGCCGCGAGGACGAACACGCCCTTGCCCGCCTCCTCGGCGAGGCTCAGCATCCCCTCGAGGGAGCCGAGCCCCTGGTAGGCCGCTGCGGTCATGGCGTCCGCCTCGAGCGGCGAGCCCGGCCGGAGCCACGCCTCGGCGTACGCGGTGACGCTGGTGCCGATGTCGCCGCGCTTGACGTCGGCGATCACCAGCAGTCCGGCCTCGCGGGCGTCGGCGAGCACGCGCTCGAGCGCGGCGTAGCCCGCCGAGCCGTGCCGCTCGAAGAACGCGATCTGCGGCTTCACGACGCCCACGCGGCCGGCCGCCGCCTCGACGACCGTGCGGCCGAAGCTCTCGAGCCCGGCCGCGTCGTCGGCGAGGCCCCACGCGTCGAGCAGGTACGCGTGCGGGTCTATCCCGACGCAGAGCCGGCCGTGCGCGGCGAACGCCGCCTCGAGGCGCGAGCCGAAGGAGGCGGTGCCCGCCGCGCCGCCGCTCACGCGGTGCGCTCCGCGCGGCGCAGGGCGTAGTCCTGCAGGCTCGTCACCTCGAACGGCTCGTTCGCCGCGTCGAGCGAGGCGACCGCGGCGGCGAGCTGAGCGATCGTGGTGAACAGCGGCTTGTCCGCGGCGACCGCGGCGGCGCGGATCTCGTAGCCGTCGGCGCGGGTCGCTCCTCCGCTGGGCGTGTTGATCACCACGTCGACCTCGTCGCGGGCGATCAGCTCGACGATCGAGGGCGCGTCGCCCTCGGCGGCCTCGCTGTACTTGCGGACCACGCGGGCCTGGATGCCGTTGCGGTTCAGCACCTCGGCCGTGCCCTCGGTCGCGAGGATGTCGAAGCCGAGCTGGCGCAGGCGCAGCGCGGGCAGGACGATCGAGCGCTTGTCGCGGTCGGCGACCGAGATGAAGACGGTCCCGCCGGCCGGCATGCCGCCGTACGCGGCGTCCTGGCTCTTCGCGAAGGCGCGCGGGAAGTCGCGGTCGATCCCCATGACCTCGCCGGTGGAGCGCATCTCGGGCCCGAGCAGCGAGTCGACGATCTGGCCCTCCTTGGTGCGGAAGCGCTTGAACGGCAGGACCGCCTCCTTCACCGCGATGGGAGAGTCCATCGGGACGTCGGAGCCGTCGCGCTCGGGGAGCAGGCCCTCGGCCTTGAGTGCGGCGATGGTCTCGCCGACCATCAGGCGCGAGGCGGCCTTCGCGAGCGGGATCCCCAGCGCCTTCGACACGAACGGCACGGTGCGCGAGGCCCGGGGGTTCGCCTCGAGCACGTAGAGCACGCCCTGGCCGATCGCGAACTGCACGTTGAGCAGTCCCCGGACGCCGACGCCCTGCGCGATCGCGAGGGTCGCCTCCCGCACCTGGTCGATCTGGCGGCGACCCAGCGTCACCGGCGGGAGCGTGCAGGCCGAGTCGCCGGAGTGGATGCCGGCCTCCTCGATGTGCTCCATCACGCCGCCGATGTAGAGCTGCTCACCGTCGAAGAGCGCGTCGACGTCGATCTCGATCGCGTCGTCGAGGAAGCGGTCCACCAGCAGCGGGTGCGCCTCGTCGATGATCCCCTCGCCGGCCATCCGCTCGAAGTAGTCCTCGAGCTGGGGAGTGCCGTAGACGATCTCCATCCCGCGCCCGCCGAGGACGAACGACGGACGGACGAGGACCGGGTAGCCGATCTCCACCGCGACCTCGCGGGCGCCGTCGAGGTCGGTGGCCGTGCCGTTGCGCGGAGCGAGCAGCCCCGCCTCGTCGAGGATGCGCGAGAAGGCGCCGCGCTCCTCCGCGAGGTCGATGTTCGCGGGGGTCGTGCCGAGGATGGGCACGCCGGCCGCCTCCAGGCCCGCGGCGAGCCCGAGCGCGGTCTGGCCGCCCAGCTGCACGACGACGCCCACGAGCTCGCCGGACTGCGACTCGGCGTGGATGACCTCGAGCACGTCCTCGAGCGTCAGCGGCTCGAAGTAGAGGCGGTCCGAGGTGTCGTAGTCGGTCGAGACCGTCTCGGGGTTGCAGTTGATCATGATCGTCTCGAAGCCCGCGTCCGAGAGCGCGAACGAGGCGTGCACACAGGAGTAGTCGAACTCGACGCCCTGGCCGATGCGGTTGGGGCCGGAGCCGAGGATGACGACCTTGCGGCGGTCCGCGGCGACGACCTCCGTCTCCTCGTCGTACGAGGAGTAGTGGTACGGAGTGAGCGCGGGGAACTCGCCCGCGCAGGTGTCGACGGTCTTGTAGACCGGGCGCACGTCGAGCGCGTGGCGGGTGCGGCGGACCTCCGCCTCGTCGAGCCCGCGGAGCTCGGCGATCTGAGCGTCCGAGAAGCCGTGGTCCTTCGCCAGGCGGAGGAGCCCGGCGTCGAGACCGTCGTGCTCGCGCACCAGGTCGGCGATCTCGTTGATCAGCACGATCTGGTCGAGGAACCAGGGGTCGATCTTCGTGGACTCGAACGCCTGCTCGACGGTCGCGCCCAGCCGCAGCGCCTGCTGCACCGTCACGATGCGGCCGTCGGTCGGGGTCTTCGCGATCTCGAGGAGCTCCTCCACCGACCGCTCCTGCGCACCCCAGTGGAACGACGACCCGCGCTTCTCGAGCGACCGCAGCGCCTTCTGCAGCGCCTGCGCGTAGTTGCGGCCGATGGCCATCGCCTCGCCCACCGACTTCATGGTGGTGGTCAGCGTCTTGTCGGCGGCGGGGAACTTCTCGAACGCGAACCGCGGGACCTTCACGACGACGTAGTCCAGCGTCGGCTCGAAGCTCGCCGGGGTCACCTTGGTGATGTCGTTCGGGATCTCGTCGAGGCGATAGCCGATGGCGAGCTTCGCGGCGATCTTGGCGATCGGGAAGCCGGTCGCCTTGGAGGCGAGGGCGGAGGAGCGGGAGACGCGCGGGTTCATCTCGATCACGATGATCCGGCCGTCCGCCGGGTCGATCGCGAACTGGATGTTGCAGCCGCCGGTGTCCACGCCCACGTCGCGGATGATCCGGATGCCGATGTCGCGCAGCTTCTGGTACTCGCGGTCGGTGAGGGTCAGCGCCGGTGCGACGGTGATCGAGTCGCCCGTGTGCACGCCGACGGGGTCGACGTTCTCGATCGAGCAGACGACGACCGTGTTGTCGGCCGTGTCGCGCATCAGCTCGAGCTCGTACTCCTTCCAGCCGAGGATCGACTCCTCCAGTAGCACCTCGGTGGTGGGGCTCTGGTGCAGGCCGTCGCCGACCATCCGCACCAGCTCCTCGCGGGTATAGGCGAAGCCGGAGCCGAGGCCGCCCATGGTGAAGGACGGGCGGATGACGAGGGGGTAGCCCAGGTCCTCGGCGTACTCGATCGCCTCGTCGACGGTGTGCGCGATGTAGGACTTCGCGACGTCGGCGCCCGCGTCCAGCACCAGCTGCTTGAAGATCTGGCGGTCCTCGCCGCGGTTGATCGCCTCGAAGCTCGCGCCGATGAGCTCGACGCCGTACTTCTCGAGGATCCCGAGGTCGTGCAGCTGGATGGCCGCGTTGAGGGCCGTCTGCCCGCCGAGGGTCGGCAGGATCGCGTCCGGCTTCTCCTTGGCGATGATCGCCTCGATCGCCTTGGGTGTGATCGGCTCGACGTAGGTGGCGTCGGCGAAGTCGGGGTCGGTCATGATCGTCGCCGGGTTGGAGTTGACGAGGATGACGCGCACCCCCTCGGCGCGGAGCACTCGGCACGCCTGGGTGCCGGAGTAGTCGAACTCGACGGCCTGTCCGATGACGATCGGGCCGGAGCCGATGACCAGGACGCTCTGGATGTCTTCCCTGCGCGGCATTACTTCTGCTCTCCGATGCTGCTGGTCGTGGGGATGTCGGTGGGCTCCGAGGCCGGGCGCCCGGCCGTGCGCTGCACGACCATCTCGCGGAAGCGGTCGAAGAGGTGGTTGGAGTCGTGCGGGCCGGCCGCCGCCTCCGGGTGGTACTGCACCGAGAAGGCGGGGATGTCGAGGCAGCGCAGGCCCTCCACGACCGAGTCGTTGAGGGAGTAGTGGCTGACTTCGACGCGCCCGAAGCCCTCGGGCGAGTCCAGCTCGCCCTCGATCGGCGCGTCCACGGCGAACCCGTGGTTCTGCGAGGTGATCTCCACGCGGCCGGTGAGCTTATCGAGCACCGGCTGGTTGATCCCGCGGTGCCCGAACGGGAGCTTGTAGGTGCCGAAGCCGAGCGCGCGCCCCAGCAGCTGGTTGCCGAAGCAGATGCCGAAGAACGGCAGGTCGGCGCGCAGGGTGGTGCGCAGAAGCTCGACGTGGCGGTCCGAGGCCTCGGGGTCGCCGGGGCCGTTGGAGAAGAAGAGCGCGGACGGGTCGAGCGCGAGCACCTGCTCGGCGGTCACCGACTCGGGCAGCACGTGCACGTCGAAGCCGCGCTCCGCGAGGTAGGTGACCGTCGAGGTCTTCACGCCCAGGTCGATCACCGCGACCGAGCCGACGCGCTCGCCGCGGGCGGGGACCGTGTACTGCTCATCGGTCGAGACCGAGGAGGAGAGGTTGAGCCCCTGCATCTGCCGGCCGCCGAGGACCAGCGCGAGCTGCTCCTCCTCGGGGAGGGCGAGGTCCTCGCCGGAGAACACGCCGGCGCGCATTGAGCCGGCCGAGCGGATGTGGCGGGTGATCGCGCGGGTGTCGACGCCGGAGATCCCGACGATGCCGTCGGACTCCAGGTCGTCGCCGAGGGAGCGCTGCGCGCGGAAGTTGGAGACGACGCGGGAGGGGTCGCGGACGACGTAGCCGGCGACCCAGATGCGGCGCGACTCCATGTCCTCGTCGTTGGTCCCGGTGTTGCCGATGTGGGGCGCGGTCTGCACGACGATCTGGCCGGCGTAGCTCGGGTCGGTCAGCGTCTCCTGGTAGCCGGTCATGCCGGTGGCGAAGACGATCTCGCCCAGGGTGCGGCCTCGGGCGCCGTAGGCCTGTCCCCGGAATCGTCGTCCGTCCTCGAGGACGAGGACGGCGGTGGGTTCGGTGCTGAGGCGTGTCGTTGGCACGGACTAGGAGCCCTTCTGGGTCGTGTCGGGGCCGCCGTCGGCGGCTCCGGGG
>NZ_PSUG01000019.1:0-62249 GCF_002931755.1 Rathayibacter sp. AY2B3
GCCCTCCAGCGCCCCTGCGGGGCGCTCGCCAGGCCCGGCCGGGCACCGCGACGAGGCCATCCGCTCCGCCCCCCGTATACATCGGGCCGAACACGGGACGACGCATTCCTCGCGGATTCGCAGGCGCCGTTATACTCGACGGGGCGCGCAACGCGCCAGAACTTCGAAAGGTACCGCGTGGACATCCTCCAGGTCGTGCTCCAGGTCATCCTGGGCATCACGAGCCTCCTGCTCACCATGCTGATCCTGCTCCACAAGGGGCGCGGCGGCGGTCTGTCCGACATGTTCGGGGGAGGAGTCACCTCCAACCTCGGGGCGTCGGGCGTCGCCGAGCGCAACCTGAACCGCATCACCGTGATCCTGGGCCTCGTCTGGCTGGCCTGCATCGTGGTGCTCGGACTCATCACCAAGTTCACCACCGGAGCATAGGGGTACTCGCAATGGCATCAGGCGGCAGTGCAATCCGCGGTTCGCGCGTCGGCGCAGGACCCATGGGCGAGCAGGACCGGGGCTTCCACGCGGAGCGCGTCGCGGTCTCCTACTGGGACGCTCTCGGCAACGAGACGGTGCGCCACTTCTCGGCGGCCCTCCCCGAGGACGAGATCCCCGAGGTGATCGACTCCCCGCAGTCCGGTCTCCCCGCGGGCCGCGACCGGGCGAACCCGCCCCAGGTCGCGAAGACCGAGCCCTACAAGACGCACCTCGCCTACGTGAAGGAGCGCCGCACCGAGGCCGAGGCGGCCCAGCTCCTCGAGGAGGCGCTGCAGCAGCTGCGCGCCCGACGGGGGACCGCGACCCCGTCCTGATCCTCACCACCGGACGACGAACGACGGAAGGCCCGCCCCCTGGGGGGACGGGCCTTCCGTCGTCTCCGGAGGCTCAGTAGCTCGGAGCGATGAGCGACTCGGGGACCTCGGCCGCAGCCTCCTGGTCGACGAAGAACACCGTGCGCTTGCGGCCGAACGCGCCCGACGCGGGCACCTCGTTCGTACTGGCACCCGCGAGCGCGAGGCCCAGGGCCGAGGCCTTGTCCGCGCCGGCGAGCACCATCCAGATGCGATCCGACTGGTTGATCAGCGGCAGTGTGAGCGTGAGACGCTCCGGCGGCGGCTTCGGCGAGTTGCGGACCGCCAGGACGCCGGGCGTCGTGGCGCGGATCGCGGAGCGCTCGGGGAACAGCGACGCGATGTGCCCGTCCGGTCCGACGCCGAGGAAGGTGATGTCGAACCGCGGGTACTCGCGCCCCTCGGAGGCGTGCTCTCGCAGCTCCGCGTCGTAGGCGGCAGCGGCGCCGTCGAGGTCCAGCCCCTCGTCCGAGGCCGGGTAGGAGTGCACGTTCGCCGCCGGCACGTCGAGGACGCTGAAGAGGTCCCCCGCCTGGACGTCGTTGCGGTCCTCGTGGCCGCGGGGCACCCAGCGCTCGTCGCCCCACCAGAAGTGCACGCGCGACCAGTCGACGTTGCCGGCCGCGGAGGAGGAGCCGATCTCCTTGAGCGTGGCGGCTCCCATCGTCCCCCCGGTGAGCACGACGTTCGCCGACCCCAGGTCGTCGAGGACGTCGATCGTCTTGGTGAGGAACCGGGCGGCGACCGAGCCGGCGAGGGTCTGCTTGTCGCGGTGGACCAGCACGCGGCGTTCGGTGGTCATCTCAGGGGACTCCTTCGGGTTCGGGTGCCGATCGGCGGGGTTCGGCTCCGTGTCGGGAAGCTCTGAGGTGGGGGCACCTGGACGGGCGCCCCCACCTCAGGAGGCGCTGCGGACCTCGGCCTTCTCGGTGAGCATGTCGACCCCGCGCGAGATCACTTCACCGTACAGGTCATCCGGGTCGAGCCGGCGCAGCTCCTCCGCCAGGCAGTCCCGGAGGCTGCGGCGCGGGAGCGAGATGTCGTGGACCGGCTGATCGGGCTGCGTGAGCGTCGCGACGTTGGGCACCGAGCGCTCGAGCTCGATCACTCCGGAGTCGCGGATGAGCCGCACGCCGTGGATCCCGCTGGACCCGGTGGCGCTGATCGTGAGCTCGTGGTCGACGGGGATGTCGAGCTCGAGCTGCAGCCAGGCCGCGAGCAGGATCGTCGAGGGGGAGTCGGGCGCGCCCGAGACCTCGACGGCCGTGATCGGCTCGTAGGGCGGCTGATCGAGCACGGCGGCGAGCTGCGCGCGCCAGAGGGTGAGACGGGTCCAGGCGAAGTCGGTGTCCCCGGGCGCGTAGGTGGAGGCGAGGTGGTGCAGCGCCTCCGCCGGGTTCGACTGAGCCGACGCGTCGGTGATCCGCCGGGTGGCGATCCGGCCGATCGGGGACGCCGAGGCGTTGTCCGGAGCGCTGTTCGGCCACCAGGCCACGACGGGGGCGTCGGGGAGGAGCAGGCCCGTGACCAGGCTCTCCTCGTCCTCGGCAGCGTCACCGAAGGGGCGGAGCACGACGACCTCGCTCGCGCCGGCGTCGCCTCCGACCCGGATCTGCGCGTCGACGCGGGCCGTCGCGTCGACCGGGACAGTGGTGGTGCCGTCGTCCTTCGAGACCACGATGACGCGCATCGGGTGCTCGCGGGACGCGTCGTTCGCGGCTTCGATGGCCTCCTCCTCGTGACCTCGGGAGGTCGCGATGATGAGGGTGAGGACGCGGCCGAGGGCGACGGCGCCGCCCTCCTCGCGGATCTTGACGAGGGTCTTCGAGACCTCGCTCGTCGTGGTGTCGGGCAGATCGACGATCATGGACGCCTCCAGGTGCGGCCGTCGCGGGCGAGGAGCTCGTCGGCGGAATCGGGGCCCCAGGTTCCGGGGCGGTACTGCTCGGGCTGGCCCTGCGTGGCCCAGAACTCCTCGATCGGGTCGAGGATCTTCCAGGACAGCTCGACCTCCTCGTGCCGCGGGAAGAGCGGCGGCTCGCCCAGGAGGACGTCGAGGATGAGGCGCTCGTAGGCCTCGGGGCTCGCCTCGGTGAACGCGTGGCCGTAGCCGAAGTCCATCGTCACGTCGCGCACCTGCATGCCGGCGCCAGGCACCTTCGAGCCGAAGCGCATGGTGACGCCCTCGTCGGGCTGGACCCGGATGACGAGCGCGTTCTGGCCGAGCGACGTGGTCTGGCTCTCGGCGAAGAGCTGCTGCGGCGCCCGCTTGAACACGACCGCGATCTCGGTGACGCGGCGGCCGAGGCGCTTGCCTGCCCGCAGGTAGAACGGCACGCCGGCCCAGCGGCGCGTGCCGATGTCCAGGCGCATGGCGGCGTAGGTCTCGGTGGTCGAGGTGGGGCTCATGCCGTCCTCCTCGAGGAAGCCGAGCACCTTCTCGCCGCCCTGCCAGCCGCCGGCGTACTGTCCGCGGGCGGTGGCGGTGGAGAGGTCGGCGGGGAGGCGGACGGCCGCGAGGACCTTCTCCTTCTCCGCACGGAGGTCGGCCGCGTCGAACGAGATCGGCTCCTCCATGGCGGTCAGGGCGAGCAGCTGCAGCAGGTGGTTCTGGATGACGTCGCGCGCCGCTCCGATGCCGTCGTAGTAGCCCGCGCGACCGCCCACGCCGATGTCCTCGGCCATGGTGATCTGCACGTGGTCGACGTAGTTCGAGTTCCAGAGGGGCTCGTACATCATGTTGGCGAAGCGCAGGGCCAGGATGTTCTGGACCGTCTCCTTGCCGAGGTAGTGGTCGATCCGGAAGACGGAGTCGGGCGGGAAGACCGACTCGACGACGTCGTTGAGCTCGCGGGCCGTCTTCAGGTCGCTGCCGAACGGCTTCTCGATGACGACCCGGCGCCACTGGCCGTCCTTCTGCTCAGCGAGGCCCGAGCTTCGCAGCTGCTCGGTGACCTGCGGGAAGGACTTCGGGGGGATCGACAGGTAGAAGGCGAAGTTGCCGTTCGTGCCGCGCTCGCGGTCGAGGTCGTCGACCGTCGTCTTCAGGCGGGCGAACGCCTCGGGGTCGTCGAACTCGCCCTGCACGAACCGGATGCCCTGCGCGAGCTGCGCCCAGACCTCCTCGTGGAACTCGGTGCGGGCGTGCTTCTTGACGGAGTCGTGGACGACCTGCTCGAAGTCCTGGTCGTCCCAGTCGCGGCGGGCGAACCCGACGAGGGCGAAGCCGGGAGGCAGGAGGCCGCGGTTGGCCAGGTCGTACACCGCGGGCATGAGCTTCTTGCGGGAGAGATCGCCGGTCACGCCGAAGATGACGAGCCCGCTGGGCCCGGCGATCCTGTTCAGCCGGCGGTCGAAGCTCAACCTCAGCGGGTTGAACTCGGGGGTGATGTCCACAGACATGTGCAGTGTCCTTCTGTGTGCCGGTGGGACCGGCGCACTGCTATCGGTGAGGGAGGGGGAGGAGCGGGCGCGCCCGGCTGCTGCCCCGGGAAGAGGTCGCGGGACGACCGAGGGCACGCCGCCGCGCGCTGGAGAGCGCGGCGGCGGCGTGCCCGTCGGATCAGGTGTTGAGAGCCTCGAAGAGCGCCTCGAGGTCGGCCTCGGGGTCGGTCAGCGTGAGGGTCAGCACCGGCCGGCCGTGCTCGGCGAGCACGCTCGCGTCGCCGGCGGCCTGGGCCAGGATGAGCTGGCCGAAGGTGAACGGGCTGTCCGGGATCTCGAGGTCCACGTCGGAGCGCTCGGTGATCTGGAGGAACACGCCGGTCGGCGCCCCGCCCTTGTGGTACTGCCCGGTCGAGTGCAGGAAGCGCGGGCCCCACCCGAAGGTGACGGGGCGCTGGGCCTGCGCGGCGAGGAGGTCGCGCACGCCCTCGAGCTGCGGGAGCGCGAGGCGGTCGACGTACGCCTGGATCGAGACGTAGCCGCCGTCGCCCAGCTGGGCGAGGAGACGGTCGACAGCGGCGGCGACGGTCGAGACGCCCTCGGTGACGCTGCTGGTGCCGGTGACCTCGATGCCGGCGTCGGTGAACGCAGGGGCCTCGGGCTCGGGGCGCTTCTCGAGCAGGGCCCGGGTCGCGACCTTCGCCGACTCGACGTCGGGCTGGTCGAACGGGTCGATGCCCAGGAGGCGACCCGCGACGGCGACGGCGTACTCCCACGTCAGCATCTGCGCGCCGAGCGAGCCGGACAGGAGGATCTCGCCCTCGTGGCGGTCGCGCGGGAACAGGTGCAGCGCCGTGGCGTCCTCGACCAGGCGGACGACCTGCACGTCGGGCAGGTCCTCCGAGAGCTCGGGGGCCAGCGTGCCCAGGACGACGGGGAGGATGCCTGTGCCGTCCTTGCCGGTGGACTCGGCGATGAGCTGCTCCGCCCAGTCGGCGAAGCCGACGATGTCGGTCCCGTCGGCGACGATCGCGAGCTTGTCGCGGCGCGGGCTGGTCGCGGCGATCGCCGCTCCGAGGATCAGGCCCGGGTTCTCGGGGGAGTCCACGGCGAGCCCGAGGGAGGCCTCGGCCGCCTCGTCGAGGAGGGCCTCGATGTCGGCGCCGGCGAGCCCGGACGGCACGAGGCCGAACGCGGAGAGCGCCGAGAAGCGCCCGCCGATGTTCGGGTCGGCGTTGAACACGCGGTAGCCGGCCTCGCGGGAGGAGGTGTCCAGCGGTGAGCCCGGGTCGGTCACGATGACGATGCGGTCGAGCGGGTCGATCCCCGCCTCCGTGAACGCCTTCTCGTAGGCCTTCTTCTGGCTCGCGGTCTCGACGGTCGAGCCGGACTTCGAGGAGATGACGACCGCGGTCGAGGCGAGCCGGTCGTTCAGGGCCGCGAGCACCTGCCCGGGCGCCGTCGAGTCGAGCACGGTGAGCTCGACGCCGGCGGTGCGGGTGATGACCTCGGGCGCGAGCGAGGAGCCGCCCATGCCGCCGAGGACGATGTGGTCGACACCCTTGGCCTGGAACTCCTCGCGCAGAGCGAGGATCTGGGGGATCAGGGGACGGGAGACGGTGGTCGACTCGGTCCAGCCGAGGCGCTTGGCCGCCTCCTCCTCCGCCGCGGCGCCCCACAGGGTGGGGACCTGAGCGGTGATCCCGGACGCGACCTCGTCGGCGACGAGCTCGGGCACCACGCGGTCGACGGCCTTCTCGGCGTCTCCGCTGACGTGGATCTGGATGGCCATGATCAGGCCTGCGCCTTCGCGCCCTCGAGCGCCGCGGTGACGGTGTCGAGCAGCTCGTTCCAGGAGACGATGAACTTCTCGACGCCCTCCTTCTCGAGCAGCTCGGTGACGTCGGCGTACGAGACGCCCTGCGCCGCGACGGCGTCGAGGACGGCGTTCGCGTCGGCGTACGAGCCGGTGACGGTGTCGCCGGTGATGACGCCGTGGTCGAAGGTCGCCTCGAGGGTCTTCTCGGGCATCGTGTTGACCACGCCGGCCGCGACGAGCTCGGTCACGTAGAGGGTGTCGGGGAGGTCGGTCGACTTGACGCCGGTCGAGGCCCAGAGGGGGCGCTGGCGGTTGGCGCCGGACTCCTGCAGCAGCAGCGCGCGCTCGGTGGCGAACGCCTCGACGAAGACCTCGTAGGCCAGCTGCGCGTTGGCGACGCCGGACTTGCTCTTGAGGGCGCGGGCCTCGTCGGTGCCGACGGCCTCGAGGCGCTTGTCGATCTCGGTGTCGACGCGCGAGACGAAGAACGAGGCGACGGAGTGGATGGTCGACAGGTCGATGCCGGCGTCCTTGGCCTTCTCGAGGCCGGCCAGGTACGCGTTGATGACGGCGCGGTAGCGGGCGAGCGAGAAGATCAGGGTGACGTTCACCGAGATGCCGGAGCCGATGACCTCGGTGATGGCCTCGAGGCCCTCGACGGTCGCGGGGATCTTGATCATCGCGTTGGGGCGGTCGACCTTGGCCCAGAGGGCCTTGGCCTGCTCGATGGTGCCCTGGGCGTCGTGCGCCAGGCCGGGCTCGACCTCGATCGACACGCGGCCGTCGTAGCCGTTGGTCGCGTCGTAGATCGGGCGGAAGATGTCGGACGCCGCGGCGACGTCGTCGGTGGTGATCTCGAAGACGGCGTCGGTCACCGAGGTGCCGGCGGCGGCGAGCTCGCGCACCTGGGCGTCGTAGGACTCGCCGTTGGTCAGGGCCGCGGCGAAGATCGTGGGGTTCGTGGTGACTCCGACGACGTTCTTCTCCTCGATGAGCTTCTGCAGTCCTCCGGTGGAGATGCGCGAGCGGGAGAGGTCGTCGAGCCAGATGCTGACGCCGGCGGCGGAGAGCTCTGCGGTGGGGGTGTTCTCGGTCATGTCTCTTCTTCTTCTGCGTAGGTGGTGCGTGGTGTGAGGGGGGAGCCGCTGCTCCGACGGCGAAGGCCGCGTCCGTGGTGGACGCGGCCTTCGGGTCAGGAGGCTGCGAGCGACTCCTTGGCGGCGGACAGTGCCGCCTCGGTGGTGATCCCGAACTCGCGGAACAGGGTCTTGTAGTCGGCCGAGGCGCCGAAGTGCTCGATCGAGACCGAGCGGCCGGCGTCGCCGACGTACTTCTGCCAGCCCAGGCTCAGGCCGGCCTCGATCGAGACGCGGGCCTTCACCGAGGAGGGCAGGACCTTCTCGCGGTACTCGGCGTCCTGCTCCTCGAACCACTCGAGAGACGGAGCCGAGACGACGCGGGCGTTGACGCCCTCGCTCTTCAGGGCCTCGCGCGCCTCGACGGCGATCTGGACCTCGGAGCCGGTCGCGATGAAGATCACGTCCGGAGTGCCGCCCGGCGCTTCGGCCAGGATGTACGCCCCGCGGGCGACGTTCGCGGCGGAGGCGAAGGTCTCGCCCTCGGCGTCGCCCTCGCCGCGCTCGAACACCGGGATGTTCTGACGGGTGAGCGCGAGGCCGGCGGGGCCCTCGCGGCGCTCGAGGATGGTCTTCCAGGCGTAGGCGACCTCGTTCGCGTCGCCGGGGCGGACGACGTCCAGGCCCGGGATCGCGCGGAGGGTCGACAGCTGCTCGACCGGCTGGTGCGTCGGGCCGTCCTCGCCGAGCGCCACGGAGTCGTGGGTCCAGACGTAGATGGCCGGCGCCTTCATGAGCGCGGCGAGACGGACCGCCGGGCGCATGTAGTCGGAGAAGATCAGGAAGGTGCCGCCGAAGGGGCGGGTGTTGCCGTGCAGGACGATCCCGTTGAGGATCGCGCCCATGGCGTGCTCGCGGATGCCGAAGTGCAGCACGCGGCCGCCCTTCTTCCCGGTCCACTCGTGGGTCGAGAACTCGGTCGGGACGAAGGAGCCGGCTCCCTCGATCGTCGTGTTGTTCGACTCGGCGAGGTCGGCGGAGCCGCCCCACAGCTCGGGGATCACGCCGGCGAGGGCGTTGATGACCTTGCCGGACGCGGCGCGGGTCGAGACCTCCTTGCCGGGCTCGAAGACGGGGAGCGCCTCCTGGACGCCCTCGGGCAGCTCGCCCGAGAGGACCCGGTCGAGCAGCTCCTTCTTCTCGGGGTTCGCGGACGCCCAGGCGGCGAGCTGCTCGTCCCACTCGGCGTGCTGGGCCTGACCGCGCTCGACGGCCTTGCGGGTGTGCTCGATGACCTCGTCGGCGACGTCGAAGGTCTTCTCGGGGTCGAAGCCGAGCACCTCCTTGAGTCCGCGGAGCTCGTCGGCGCCCAGGGCGGAGCCGTGGATCTTGCCGGTGTTCTGCTTCTTCGGCGACGGCCAGCCGATGATGGTGCGCAGGATGATGAGCGACGGCTTGTCGGTCTCGCCCTTCGCGGCCTCGATCGCGGCGTGCAGCTCGGCGACGTCCTCGTGGTACTCGCCGGTCTTCTTCCAGTCGACGACCTGGACCTGCCAGTCGTAGGCCTCGTAGCGCGCCTTGACGTCCTCGGTGAAGGCGATGTTCGTGTCGTCCTCGATCGAGATCTGGTTGGAGTCGTAGATGACGACCAGGTTGCCGAGCTTCTGGTGGCCGGCCAGCGAGGAGGCCTCGCTGGTGACGCCCTCCTGCAGGTCGCCGTCGCCGGCGATGACGTAGACGAAGTGGTCGAACGGGGAGGTGCCCGCGGCGGCCTCCGGGTCGAACAGGTCGCGCTCGAAGCGCGAGGCGTAGGCGAAGCCCACGGCGGAGGCGAGGCCCTGGCCGAGCGGTCCGGTGGTGATCTCGACGCCGTCGGTGTGGCCGTACTCCGGGTGGCCCGGGGTCTTCGAGCCCCAGGTGCGCAGCGCCTTGAGGTCGTCGAGCTCGAGTCCGTAGCCGCCCAGGTAGAACTGGACGTACTGCGTCAGCGAGGAGTGGCCGACCGACAGGATGAACCGGTCGCGGCCGATCCAGGTCGCGTCGGACGGATCGCGGCGCATGACCTTCTGGAACAGGAGGTAGGCGGCGGGCGCGAGGCTCATGGCGGTTCCGGGATGGCCGTTGCCGACCTTCTCGACCGCGTCCGCGGCGAGAACCCTCGCCGTGTCGACTGCCTTCTCGTCAATGGATTCCCATTGCAGTTCTGACACTTGGTACTGACCCTTCTCGAGACGTGGGGCAGACGGGGACCGTCCGCCCTCTCGCATGGTGGAGCACGCCGCATGACGACTTCGACACGATGCTCCGGCGACGACCCTCTCGGCCCCGTGCCGACGATCGTCGGGCGGGCTCGGGTGCGTGCCGGGCGCTCTGGCGAGCAGTCCCGAGTATACGGAGGGGGGTGCGCCGCGGACCGGGGGTTGTGCGGTCGCATATGTCTGCGTCCGATTGGACAAGCGTGCACGCCGGGCCCGGCTCCCGGACGGGCGCATTACACTCGTTCGGGATCATCGAATCGTTAGAGGAGCAATGGACGCAGTCGTGGAGACCACCGCCGTCGAGCGGGACGGGGCGTCGACGACGACCCTCTCGCGCAAGGTGAAGGCCTTCGTCGCTCTGACGAAGCCGCGCGTGATCGAGCTGCTCCTCGTGGTGACCGCTCCGACGATGATCCTGGCGCAGGGCGGGATCCCGAACCTGCTGCTGGTCCTCAACGTCCTGATCGGCGGCGCCCTGAGCGCCGGGTCCGCGGGCGCGTTCAACTGCTACTTCGACCGCGACATCGACCGGATCATGAACCGGACGAAGAACCGGCCGCTCGTGACCGGTGAGATCTCGGACCGGTCCGCACTCGTCTTCGCGACCACGATCGGCGTCCTGTCGATCGTCTGGCTCGGCCTGACGGCCAACTGGCTCTCCGCAGGCCTCTCGCTCGCCGCGATCCTGATCTACGTCGTGTTCTACACGCTCTTCCTCAAGCGCCGGACGCCGCAGAACATCGTGTGGGGCGGCATCGCGGGCTGCATGCCGGTGCTGATCGGCTGGGCGGCGGTCACGGACTCGCTCGACTGGGCCCCCGTCATCCTCTTCTCCGTCATCTTCCT
The DNA here is from genome assembly GCF_002931755.1 of Rathayibacter sp. AY2B3. Taxonomy (NCBI): domain Bacteria; kingdom Bacillati; phylum Actinomycetota; class Actinomycetes; order Micrococcales; family Microbacteriaceae; genus Rathayibacter; species Rathayibacter sp. AY2B3. The sequence goes on from NZ_PSUG01000019.1 coordinate 10,229, forward strand.
CTGGACGCCGCCGCACTACTGGCCGCTGTCGATGAAGTACCGCGACGACTACCAGGCCGCCGGCGTGCCGATGCTGGCCGTCGTGCGCGGGCGCACGATCGTCGGGCTCCAGGTCATCCTCTACGCCTGGGCCACCGTCGCCTGCTCGCTCCTGCTGATCCCCGTCGCCGGCATGGGCGTGCTCTACACGGTGGTCGCCCTCGGCAGCGGGATCTGGTTCATCGCCGAGACGCACCGCCTCTACAGCCTCGCGATCCGTCACGAGCACGTCTCGCCGATGCGCGTGTTCCACGGGTCCATCGGGTACCTCACCCTGCTCTTCCTCGCCGTCGGCATCGACCCGCTGCTGCCCTTCTGATGGTGACCCCGTTCTCCTTCCTCGCCGAGCGGGTGACCCTGGGTCCGCGCGCACTGCGCTGGGGGACAACCGCGGCGCTGGTCGCGAGCATCCTGATCATCTTCTTCGGGGGCGTCGTCCGGCTGACCGGCTCGGGCCTCGGCTGCCCCACCTGGCCGGCGTGCGAGCCGGGCTCGCTCACCTCGACCCCCGAGCTCGGCATCCACGGCTTCATCGAGTTCACGAACCGCGCGTTCACCGGCGTCCTCGTGGTCGCTGTGGGCTGGGCGATCACGGCCGCGCGCCTGCAGAAGCCGCGCGACCGCACCATGACCAGGCTCGCGTGGTCGCAGTTCTGGCTCGTCGTCGCGAACGCCCTCGCGGGCGGAGCGACCGTGCACTCCGGCCTCAACCCGTACATCGTGGCGGGGCACTTCGTCCTGGCCATCGCCCTGCTCACCACCACCGCACTGACGTGGCACCGCGCCCACCGCTCGCAGTCCGTGGCCTTCGAGCCCGACCGCACGACGCGGGCCCTCAGCATCGGGCTCGTCGGCCTGACCCTCCTCGTGATCCTCGTGGGGACCCTCGTCACGGGCACGGGGCCGCACGCCGGCGACTCCGCGGAGGTGCCGCGGATGCAGTTCCACTGGGAGAGCGTGACCGTCCTGCACGGCGTGCTCGGAACGGCGGTGCTCGTCGCGGGAGCCGCGCTGCTCCTGCGCCTGTCGCGGGCGGCGGGCGCGGAGCTCGCCCGGCGGCGCGTGATCGCCTTCCTCGTGGTCGTCCTGCTGCAGGCCCTGGTCGGGGTCGCGCAGTCCCTCACCGCGCTGCCCGAGACGCTCGTCGCGGTGCACCTCCTCGGTTCGGCGCTCATCTGGGTCGGCGCGGTCCGCGTGCTGCTCGACGTGAACCCGCGGCTCTTCACCGTGCGCGCCCAGCGCCGGGACGCCGCTCAGGAGCTCCAGCCCACCGCCTGACCGCGGGCTCCGGCTCGGCGGAGAGCAGGTGCCGCCGGAGGCGCCGGAGCACGCGGGGGAGCGCCCGAAGCGGGAGGTCGGCCGCGACGGCGCGGGCGAGAGGGCCGAACGCCCGAGCGGGTCCGGCCGGCAGGCCGGCGCCCATCAGTGCGGTCACGAGTCGGGCGGGAATCGGGGTCGAGGCGTCGTTCGTCATGACGGAACCGAATCACGGACCACCGACACCGGTATGGTCATGCGCGTCTGGAGTCCGGCCGCCGGTGCCCGGCCGACACCCAGGTGCGGAGGTTCCGCTGAACGGCGGACGCCGGTAGAATGAGAAGCTGGTCACGGTTCGACGCACCCTGCGCACGTGATCCGCACACGGCCCGATGGAGCGCCGACGCACACCTCCGGAATCCAGGGACGCACATCATCCGCTCCGCGCATCAGATCGATCGCGCGACCGGCCGGAGAGCACCCGCGGGCCACCCCCGGGGGAATGACTCCGGGACCCGACCGGTTAGCAGTGGGTAGGAAACGAGGTACACATGTCAGACATCCTGATCGACCGCCCCGAGCTCGAGAGCCTGGGCGTCTACGAGTTCGGCTGGTCCGACTCGGACTCCGCCGGAGCCTCCGCACGCCGCGGCATCTCGCCCGAGGTCGTCTCCGACATCTCCGCGCTCAAGAACGAGCCCGCCTGGATGCGCGACCGTCGCATGAAGGCCCTGAGGCTTTTCGAGCGCAAGCCCATGCCGACATGGGGTGCCGATCTGTCGGACATCGACTTCGACAACATCAAGTACTTCGTCCGCTCCACCGAGAAGCAGGCGCAGACCTGGGACGACCTCCCGGACGACATCAAGAACACGTACGAGAAGCTCGGCATCCCGGAGGCGGAGCGCCAGCGCCTCGTCGGCGGCGTCGCAGCCCAGTACGAGTCCGAGGTCGTCTACCACCAGATCCGCGAGGACCTGGAGGAGCAGGGCGTCATCTTCATGGACACGGACACGGCTCTGCGCGAGCACCCCGAGATCTTCGAGGAGTACTTCGGCACGGTCATCCCCGCGGGCGACAACAAGTTCGCGGCGCTGAACACCGCGGTCTGGTCCGGCGGCTCCTTCGTGTACGTCCCCAAGGGCGTGCACGTCGACATCCCGCTGCAGGCCTACTTCCGGATCAACACCGAGAACATGGGCCAGTTCGAGCGGACCCTGATCATCGCGGACGAGGACAGCTACGTCCACTACATCGAGGGCTGCACAGCGCCGATCTACAAGTCGGACTCGCTGCACTCGGCCGTGGTCGAGATCATCGTGAAGAAGAACGCCCGCGTGCGCTACACGACGATCCAGAACTGGTCGAACAACGTCTACAACCTCGTCACCAAGCGCGCGATCGCGCACGAGGGCGCGACGATGGAGTGGATCGACGGCAACATCGGCTCCAAGGTCACGATGAAGTACCCGTCGATCTTCCTGGTCGGCGAGCACGCCAAGGGGGAGACCCTCTCCGTCGCCTTCGCGGGCCCCGGCCAGCACCAGGACGCCGGCGCGAAGATGGTCCACATGGCGCCGTACACGCAGTCGTCGATCGTCTCGAAGTCGATCGCCCGCGGCGGCGGTCGTGCCGGATACCGCGGAGAGGTCCGGGTGGACGCGAACGCGCACCACTCGGCGAACACCGTGCGCTGCGACGCCCTCCTGGTCGACACCATCTCGCGCTCCGACACCTACCCGGCGATCGACATCCGCGTCGACGACGTGCAGCTCGGCCACGAGGCGACGGTGTCGAAGGTCAGCGAGGAGCAGCTCTTCTACCTGATGTCGCGCGGCCTGCCGGAGGACGAGGCCATGGCCATGATCGTCCGCGGCTTCATCGAGCCGATCGCACGCGAGCTGCCCATGGAGTACGCCCTCGAGCTGAACAAGCTCATCGAGATGGGGATGGAGGGCAGCGTCGGTTGACGCCCGCCTCCCCCCTCGAAGGGGCGCCCGGACGGGGCGCCCCGCACCCATCGAAAGGAACCACCGCCAGATGACGGTCCCCACGAGCGCCGCGACCCCCGAGATCGACGGCGCGGCCGCCGCCGAGCGCCTGGGCATCAGCGCCCACTCCGACGGGGCGTTCACGCCCGTGCAGACGCGCTCCGAGCGCTTCGCCTCGTCCGACGTCGAGGCCTTCGAGGCCGTCACCGGACGCGAGATCGCCTGGAAGCTGACGCCCGTCGCCCGCCTGGGCGATCTCATCGACGGCGCTCTCGACGGCTCGCCCACTCCCGTCGAGCACGCAGCGGTGGACGGCGTCGACGTCTCGTGGGTCGGCCGCGACGACCAGCGGATCGGCACGGCCGGCCTCCCCGAGGACCGCGCCGCCGCGAACGCCTGGTCGAGCTTCGAGAAGGCCCTCGCCGTCCGCGTGACGGGAGAGGACGAGAAGGTCGCCACCCTCGTCCGCTCGGGCCTCGGCTCCGCACCCCGCGCCGCGCACACGATCATCGAGGCGGCGCCCTACGCCCGCGCCGTCGTCGTGCTGCAGAACGAAGGAGAGGCCTCCCTCGCCGAGAACGTGGAGATCCTCGTCGGCGAGGGCGCGCAGCTCACCGTCGTCACCGTGCAGGAGTGGGCGGACGACGCCCGGCACCTCGCCAACCACTTCGTGCGGGTCGGACGCGACGCGAAGGTGAAGCACATCGTGGTCACCCTCGGCGGCTCCATCGTCCGGGTGAACCCCTCGGCGCACCTCGTCGAGCGCGGAGCGGACGGCGAGCTCTTCGGCCTCTACTTCGCCGACGGCGGCCAGCACCTCGAGCAGCAGGTGTACGTCGACCACGACGCCCCCGACACCCGCAGCCGCGTGACCTACAAGGGCGCGCTGCAGGGCGAGGGCGCGCGCACCGTCTGGATCGGCGACGTCCTGATCCGCAACAGCGCCACCGGAACCGACAGCTACGAGCAGAACCGCAACCTCGTCCTCTCGGACGGCACGCGCGCCGACTCCATCCCGAACCTCGAGATCGAGACCGGCGACATCGCCGGAGCGGGACATGCGTCGGCGACCGGGCGCTTCGACGACGAGCAGCTCTTCTACCTGCAGTCCCGCGGGATCCGCGAGGACGAGGCGCGACGCCTGGTCGTGCGCGGATTCCTCAGCGAGATCGTGCAGCAGATCAAGGTCGCCGAGCTCGAGGACCGCCTGCAGCTCGCGATCGAGGCGGAGCTCGCCGGCAGCGCCGGCCAGACCGGCTCCTCCCGCGGATCGGCGGTCACCGCATGAGCAACGCCGCGATGATCTGCTCGGTCTCCGAGCTGATCCCCAACCAGGCCATGCGGGTCGAGGTCGACGGAGTCGCGATCGCGGTCGTGCAGGACTCCGCCGGCGAGATCCACGCGATCGGCGACACCTGCACCCACGGCGAGATCTCGCTCTCCGAGGGCTTCGTCGAGGGCGAGAGCCTCGAGTGCTGGGCGCACGGCTCCCAGTTCTCCCTCCGCACCGGCACCCCGCTGAACCTCCCGGCCTACGAGCCGGTCCCCGTCTTCGTCGTCGAGATCATCGACGGCGACGTCTACATCGACCCGACCGTCACGAAGGAAGTCTGAATGTCCGTTCTCCAGATCAGCGATCTCCACGTCAGTGTCGAGACCGAGCAGGGGACCAAGCAGATCCTCCGCGGTGTCGATCTCACCATCAACCAGGGTGAGATCCACGCGATCATGGGCCCCAACGGGTCCGGCAAGTCCACCCTCGCGTACACGATCGCGGGACACCCCAAGTACCACGTCGACGGCGGCTCGATCACCCTCGACGGCGTCGAGGTCCTCGACATGACCGTCGACGAGCGCGCCCGCGCGGGCCTCTTCCTCGCCATGCAGTACCCGGTCGAGATCCCCGGCGTGACCAACACCAACTTCCTCCGCACCGCGAAGACCGCGATCGCCGGCGAGGCGCCCGCGATCCGCACGTGGACGAAGGACGTCAAGTCCGCGATGGCGAACCTCCGCATGGACTCGTCCTTCGCGGCGCGCAACGTCAACGAGGGCTTCTCGGGCGGCGAGAAGAAGCGCAACGAGATCCTGCAGCTCGAGCTGCTCGCCCCGCAGTTCGCCGTCCTCGACGAGACCGACTCCGGCCTCGACGTCGACGCGCTCAAGATCGTGTCCGAGGGCGTCAACCGCGCCCACCAGAGCACCGGCCTCGGCGTGCTGCTGATCACGCACTACACGCGGATCCTGCGCTACATCCAGCCGGACTTCGTCCACGTCTTCGTCGCCGGCCGCGTCGCCGAGCAGGGCGGCAAGGAGCTCGCCACCCGGCTCGAGGACGAGGGCTACGACCGCTTCCTGACCTCGGCGACGGTCTGATCATGGCGGTCACCACTCTCGAGCCGAAGCTCTTCGACCAGGTCGAGGAGGCCCTCAAGGACGTCATGGACCCCGAGCTCGGGGTCAATGTGGTCGACCTGGGACTCATCTACGACCTGGGCTGGGACGACGAGAACGACGCCCTCGTCATCCACATGACCCTCACCTCGGCGGGCTGCCCGCTGACCGACGTGCTCGAGGAGCAGACCGCCGAGTCGCTCGACGGCATCGTCGAGGCCTTCCGGATCAACTGGGTCTGGATGCCGCCGTGGGGTCCCGACCGGATCACCGAGGACGGCCGCGACATGATGCGCGCGCTCGGCTTCTCCATCTAGCAGACGCACGCGAACGCCGAAGGGCCGGGAGGATTCGTCCTCCCGGCCCTTCGGCGTTCGTGCGACCGCTCAGCGCGAGCGGCGCGAGAGCATCGCCCAGGTGGTGGGGAGCAGCGCGGCGGCGACCAGCGCCTTGAGCGCGTCGCCGATGAGGAAGGGCACGAGCCCCATGGAGAGGACGGAGCCGAGGTCGGCGGGCAGCCCCAGCGAGGCGAGGGCGGCGGCCAGCCAGGGCAGGCCGACGAGGTAGATGGTGGCTGTGCCGGCGAGGAAGGTCACCAGCGTGCCGAGGACGCGACGGTCCCACTGCCGCTGGGCGAGCCATCCGGTGACGATCGACGCGAGGACGAAGCCCACGATGTAGCCGCCGGTGGGACCCGCGAGGACAGCCCAGCCGTGCGAGCCCTCGGTGAAGACCGGGGCGCCGAGAGCGCCCACGAGCGCGTACACGAGCATGGAGAGCGCGCCGCGGAGCGCGCCGAGCGTCGTGCCGACCAGGAGGACCGCGAAGGTCTGGCCCGTGAAGGGGACCGGCCACATCGGGATGAACAGCTGCGCCATCGCCGCGGTGAGACCCGCACCCGCGAGCACCAGCAGGGCGTCGGTCGCGACGGAGCGGGTGACGAGCCGGTCGGCGAGGACCGGGCGCGGGAGGGCGGAAGAGGAAGGGGACATGGGTGATCTCCGAGGGTCCTGGTCGCCCGAGAGCGAGGAGCGAGCGCGTCCGCGGTGAGCGGACGTGGATCCGCCCCGCGGCTCAGGAAATATACTAGGGGGCTGCCGCATCGCGGCCTCATGCCCCACTCCTCCCGAACCGAACGCCATTTCTTGGCGGGAACGGACAGCACTGTGCTCAGCGTGCACGACCTCGAACTCCGAGTCGGCGCCCGACTCCTGATGGAGAACGTCTCCTTCCGGGTGGGCGACGGCGACAAGGTCGGCCTCGTCGGCCGCAACGGGGCGGGGAAGACGACGCTGACCAAGGTCCTCGCGGGCGACCTCATCGCCTCGAAGGGCACGGTCGACCGCGGCGGCGAGATCGGCTACCTCCCCCAGGACCCGCGCTCGGGCGACCCGGAGGAGCTGGCGCGCACCCGCATCCTCGACGCGCGCGGGCTGGGGCAGCTGGTGCTCGGCATGCAGGAGGCGACGATCGCGATGTCGAGCAACGACACCTCCGTGAGCGAGGCCGGCATGAAGAAGTACGGCAACCTCACGGACCGCTTCCTCTCCCTGGGCGGATACGCGGCGGAGGCGGAGGCCGCGTCGATCGCGAGCAACCTCAACCTCCCCGACCGGATCCTCGACCAGCCGCTCAAGACGCTCTCCGGCGGCCAGCGGCGCCGCATCGAGCTCGCGAGGATCCTCTTCTCGGACGCGAGCACGCTGATCCTCGACGAGCCGACGAACCACCTCGACGCCGACTCCGTCGTCTGGCTCCGCGAGTTCCTCAAGAACTACCGCGGCGGCTTCATCGTGATCAGCCACGACATCGAGCTGGTCGGCGAGACCGTGAATCGCGTCTTCTACCTCGACGCCAACCGCCAGGTCATCGACGTCTACAACATGAACTGGAAGAACTACCAGCGCCAGCGCGCCGCCGACGAGGAGCGCCGCAAGAAGGAGCGGGTCAACGTCGAGAAGAAGGCCGGCGCCCTCCAGCTGCAGGCCGCCAAGTTCGGCGCGAAGGCCTCGAAGGCCGCGGCGGCGCACCAGATGGTCGCGCGTGCCGAGCGCATGCTCAGCGGACTCGAGGAGGTCCGCGCGGTCGACCGCGTCGCGAAGCTCCGGTTCCCGACTCCGTCCGCCTGCGGACGCACCCCCCTGCAGGCTCAGAACCTGTCGAAGAGCTACGGCTCGCTCGAGATCTTCACCGCCGTCGACCTCGCGATCGACCGCGGCTCCAAGGTCGTCATCCTGGGGCTCAACGGAGCGGGCAAGACGACGCTCCTGCGCATCCTGGGCGGCGTCGACCAGCCCGACACCGGAGTGATCGAGGCCGGGCACGGCCTCCGGATCGGCTACTACGCGCAGGAGCACGAGACGATCGACGTCAAGCGCTCGGTGCTCGAGAACATGGTGTCGTCGAGCCCGAACCTCACCGAGACCGAGGCGCGCCGGGTCCTGGGTTCGTTCCTGTTCACCGGGGACGACTCGCACAAGCCGGCCGGGGTCCTCTCCGGCGGGGAGAAGACCCGTCTCGCCCTGGCGATGATCGTGGTCTCGGGAGCGAACGTGCTCCTGCTCGACGAGCCCACCAACAACCTCGACCCGGCGAGCCGCGAGGAGATCCTCGACGCGCTCGCGCACTACGAGGGCGCGGTCGTCCTGGTCAGCCACGACGAGGGGGCCGTCGAGGCGCTGAACCCCGAGCGGGTCCTGATCATGCCGGAGGGCACCGAGGACCACTGGGCGGCCGACTACCTCGACCTGATCACGCTCGCCTAGCGGGCGTCGAGCAGCTCGTCCTCGACCTCGGAGTCGCTGCGGCCGCGGCGTCGGCGGCGCTCCTCGCGCCGCTCCTCGGCCGCCACGACCTCGGGGTCGTCGGCGTTGCGGATGCGGTACTCGTGGCGGATCGCCCAGCCGAGCCCGCCGAAGCCCATGACGGCGAACAGCACCCACTGGATCGCGTAGCTGATGTGCAGGCCCTCGTCGGCGACCGGCTTGATCGCGGCCAGCGGGGGAGCGTCGATCGGCGCCGGCGCCTCGGCGACCAGCAGGCCGTACGCCGAGGTCCGCAGGGGCTCGTCCAGCTGCGTCGACAGGTCGTCGAGCTGGATGGTGGCGATCTGGCCGGCCGGCGCGGAGCGTCCGTCGATCCGTCCCTCCGCGGGCTTCAAGCGGGCGACGACGGTCACCTCCCCCTCGGGCGGTGCGGGGATCGTGTCGGGGGAGTCCTGGGTCGAGCCGACGGGCACCCAGCCGCGGTCGACGACGAACACGCTGCCGTCGTCGAGCCGCAGCGGCGTCAGGATCTCGAAGCCGGGATTGCCGTTGTAGGGCCGGTTGCGGACGAGCGTCTGCCCCTGCGTCTCGTAGACGCCGGCGACCTCGACCGGGCGGTACTCGAGCGCGTCGTCCCAGGCGGAGTCGGCGGGGAGCAGCCCGTCGAGGGCGACCGGGTCGGCGGTCCAGTTCGCGGTGACCAGCCTGTTGGTCGAGGCGGCCTGGTCGAGCCGCGCGACCTGCCAGCGAGAGAGCAGCACACAGGCGACGGCGAAGACGATCGCGAGCGCGAGGTAGCCGAACCAGCGCCGGGAGAAGACGAAGCGCCAGGAGGGTCGGGGCGCGTCGCCTCTCACCGTTCCGCTCCGCGGTCGACCGTGTAGAGCGGCTTCACCTCGAGCGGGAAGTCGCGGGCGAGGAGGAACTCGCGCAGGAACTCCCGGTGCTCGCCGCAGGCCAGCCAGGTCTTCCGGCGGTCCTCCGTGTGGATCCTCGGGTTCCGCCACTCGATCGCGAAGGTCGCCGTCCTCGGGCAGCCCGCTCGGGAGCAGGCGTGCGCGTCGGGGACCCGGCCGAGGGGGATCACGGTCGGTCGCCCCGAGGGTCGCCGCCCTCGGGGCCGGTCGGCGCCTCGGAGTCGGGGGCCGGGGCGGGAGCCGGAGCCGGCGGGACCGGTCGGGAGAGGACGATCGCACCCGGCCGCTCGACGTTGCCGCGCTCGCCCGCGCTGCCGACGTTGGCCAGCACGACGGCGAAGTAGGGCAGGACCACGGCGCCGATCGCGAAGAACAGCAGCCACCATCCGTGGGCGAAGAGGAGGCAGATGACGCAGAGCATCCTGATGCCCATGGCGATCGAGTACTTGATCGCACGGGAGCGCCGCTCGGCGCTCGGCGACGGCGGTAGGGAGGTGAGTGTCTCGCGTGGTTTCACAGCCCTGCAAGCCTACGTCGCGGCAGGTGGGTGCAGGCCGGGAGGGCCTCATCCCGGAATCTGTTGCGCGACGCGCCTCTAGGATGTACGGGTCGCCCGGCGCCGCACGAGCGCCGGCAGGAGGGACACCATGACCACGCCGCGCACCGTCCTCGTCACCGGGGGCAACCGGGGGATCGGCTTCGCCATCGCCCAGGAGTTCGTGGCCGCCGGTCACCGGGTCGCCGTGACGGCGCGCTCGGGCTCCGGTCCGGAGGGCTCCCTCACCGTCGTCGCGGACGTGACCGACGCCGCCTCCATCGACGCCGCGTTCACGCAGGTCGAGGCCGAGCTGGGCCCGGTCGAGATCCTGGTGGCGAACGCGGGCATCACCCGCGACACCCTGCTGCTGCGCATGACGGAGGAGGACTTCACCTCCGTCGTCGACACGAACCTCACGGGGGCGTTCCGCGTGGTCAAGCGCGCGTCGAAGGGGATGCTCAAGCAGCGCTTCGGCCGCGTCGTCCTCATCTCCAGCGTGGTCGGCCTCTACGGGTCGCCCGGCCAGATCAACTACTCCTCGTCGAAGGCCGCCCTCGTGGGCTTCGCCCGCTCGCTGACCCGCGAGCTCGGCGCCCGCAACATCACCGCCAACGTCGTCGCCCCCGGCTTCATCGAGACCGACATGACCGCCGAGCTCTCGCCGGAGCAGCAGGCGGAGTACCGCAAGAGCATCCCGCTGGCCCGCTACGGCACCGCTGCCGAGGTCGCCAAGGTCACGCGCTGGCTGGCCAGTGATGAGGCGGCGTATATCTCCGGTGCCGTGATCCCGGTCGACGGCGGCCTCGGGATGGGCCACTGACCGATAAGCCTGGAGCTTATATCTGCCGGATATAAGCTCTAGGCTTATGCGATGACCTCCTCCGACGTCGTCGCCGTCCTCCTGGACCTGGTGACCTCCCGCTCCCTCGTCGACCGTGCGGGCGCCCAGCGCGAGATCGAGCAGGGCTTCGCCGACGTGGAGGCCGCGGTCCCGGCGATCCAGCCCCTGCATCCGACGGTCGGCGACGAGTTCCAGGCGATCCACCCCTCCGTCCACTCCGCGCTCCGGGCGACGCTGCAGGCGCGCCTCTCGCTCCCGGCCGGCATCGACTGCCGCGTGGGCATCGGCCTGGGCGAGGTGCGGGTGGTCGGCTCGGGAATCGCAGGGGACCTCGAGGACGGCTCCGGCTGGTGGCGCGCGCGCGAGGCCATCGACCGCGCCCACGCGCTCGAGGACGGCGCCGTGCCCACGGCACGCGGGTGGTTCGTCGCCGGAGACTCGGACGGGAGCGCCGGCGAGGCGGCGGTCAACGCCTACCTCCTCTCCCGCGACGCCCTGGTCGGAGCGCTCAGCGCGCGCGATCGCCGGCTCGTGCTCGGGAGCCTGCGTGGAGCGTCGCAGAAGGAGCTGGGCGAGCAGGAGTCGATCTCGCAGCCCGCCGTCTCGCAGGCGCTGCGGCGCGCGGGAGCGGGCGCCCTCCTCGCCGGCGCGCGCCTGCTGGAGGAGACGTGCTGACGGCGCTGCTGCTCGCCGTGATCGGCCTCGCCGACCTCGCGCGCACGCACCTCCGCCGCCGTGCGGCCCTCCTCGCGATCCCCGTGCTCGCCGCCGCCGCCGTGACCGCAGCGCTCGTCGTCGGAGCCCCGCCGCTCGGTGCGGCGATCGTCGTCGTCCTGGCCGGAGCCTGGCTGCTGACGACCACGACCGTCGAGAACGCGCGGCCGCCCGGGGGGCTGCGCCCGGCCGTCGGCCTCATCGCGGCGGTCCTGGTGCTGACCATCGTCGACCGCGCCGCCGGCGTCCCGACGGCGCCGCTCGCGCCTGCCGCCGTCGCGAACACGCTCCCTCCGCTCGAGCAGCTCGCCCTGGCGGTCGGAGCCGGGCTCTTCCTGCTGGAGAGCGGCAACGTGATCGTGCGGGCGGCGCTGTTCCGCGAGCTCCCGCAGGCCGAGCCCGCGCCGCGTCCGCGCTGGAGCGAGCGGTTCGCGCGTCGCGAGCCGACCGACGCCCGCCTGCCGGACCTCCAGGGCGGGCGCACGATCGGACCGCTGGAGCGGCTGCTGATCGCCGGCCTCACGCTCGCGGGAGCGATCGGCCTCGCCGGTGCCGTGCTCGCCGCCAAGGGGATCGTGCGCTTCCCCGAGATCTCCCGCGACGGCGGCAGCGGGGAGAAGGCGGAGTACTTCCTGGTGGGCTCGCTCGTCAGCTGGGCGCTGGCGCTCGGCTGTGCCGGGCTCGTCGCGACCGCGGGCGGCTGACCCCCTCGAGGGCGGAGGAGACGGGCCTCAGCCGCGGAGGCCGAGGACGGGCAGCAGCTGCGAGAGGTCGAGGCCGCCGACGACGAGGTCGGCGCGCTCGCGCACCAGGGGCTTGGCATTGAAGGCGACGGCGAGGGCGGCGACCGCCATCATCTCCAGGTCGTTCGCACCGTCGCCGACGGCGATCGTGCGCTGCGGCGGAACGCCCGAGAGCGCCGCCCACTCGCGGAGCGCCTCCGCTTTGGCCGCGGCGTCGATGACGGCTCCGTCGACCGCTCCGGTCAGCAGGCCGCCCCGGCAGCAGAGGCGGTTGGCCCGGACGAAGTCGAGGCCGAGCGCGCCGGCGACCGGGTCGAGGACCTCGTGGAACCCTCCGGACACGACTCCGATGCGGCCGCCGACAGCGTGCACGCCGGCCACGAGCTCAGCGGCGCCGGGCGTGACGCGGACGCCCGAGCTCACGCCCGGGAGCACCGACTCGGGGATCCCGGCGAGAGTGGCGACGCGCTCGCGGAGGCTCTCGCCGAAGTCGAGCTCGCCGCGCATCGCCCGCTCGGTGACGGCGGCGACGCGCTCCTCGGAGCCGGCGTGCACCGCGAGGAGCTCGATCACCTCGTCCTGGAGGAGGGTGGAGTCCGCGTCGAGGACGACGAGGAAGCGGGCAGGCGTCGCAGGACGCTCACTCATGGGCCGGTCCGATCGGTCGGGTGGGCGCGCCGGGGCGCAGAGCTCGACCCGTGGGGGTGCTACGGGTGGACGACGACGCCCTTGCCGACGACGGTGATGCCCGACTCGGTCACGGTGAACCCGCGCTCGCGATCGTGGTCGTGGTCCACGCCGACCCGAGCACCGGGCTCGACGACGACGTCCTTGTCGAGGATAGCGCGGACGACCAGCGCGTCCGGGCCGATGCGGACCTTGTCGAAGACCACAGAGTCGGTGACCGTCGCGTTCGACTCGATGACCGTCCAGGGCCCGACGACGCTGCGCTCGATGTGCGCGCCCGAGATGACGGTGCCGAGCGAGACGACCGAGTCGACCGTCGATCCCATGTTGCCCTTGCCGTCGCGGACGATCTTGGCCGGCGGGGAGTTCAGCTGCGACGAGAAGATCGGCCACTGCTGGTTGTAGAGGTTGAAGACCGGCAGAGCCGAGATGAGGTCCTGGTGGGCTTCGAAGAAGGAGTCGATGGTGCCGACGTCCCGCCAGTAGTAGCGGTCGCGGTCGGTCGAGCCGGGGACGTCGTTGAGCTTGAGGTCGTAGACGCCGGCCTCGCCGCGCGCGACGAAGTCGGGGATGATGTCGCCGCCCATGTCGTGGTCCGACGTGGAGGACTCCCCGTCGCGGATGACCGCGTCGATCAGGGCGTCGGCGTCGAAGACGTAGTTGCCCATGGAGGCGAGGACCTCGTGCGGCGAGTCGGCCAGGCCCACGGCGTCCTTGGGCTTCTCGAGGAACTCGGAGATCATCGTCGGCACGATGCCGTCGCCCGCCTCGTCTCCGGCGAGCTGGATGACGCCGAACTGGTCCGCGAGCTCGATCGGCTGGCGGATGGCCGCGACAGTCGCCTTCGCACCCGACTTGATGTGCGCGTCGATCATCTGCGAGAAGTCCATGCGGTAGACGTGGTCGGCGCCGACCACGACGACGATGTCGGGCTTCTCGTCGCGGATCAGGTTGAGGCTCTGCAGGATCGCGTCGGCCGAGCCGCTGAACCAGCGCTTGCCCAGGCGCTGCTGCGCGGGGACCGAGGCGACGTAGGAGTTCAGGAGCCCGGAGAGGCGCCAGGTCTGCGAGACGTGGCGGTCGAGCGAGTGCGACTTGTACTGCGTCAGCACGACGATCTGGGTGAGACCGGAGTTGATCAGGTTGGACAGCGCGAAGTCGATCAGCCGGTACTGCCCGCCGAACGGCACCGCGGGCTTGGCCCGGTCCGCCGTGAGGGGCATGAGGCGCTTTCCCTCGCCGCCGGCGAGGACGATGCCGAAGATCTTCTTTGACTGCATGGCACCACAGTAGGGGCTCGCGCTTCCCCGTGGACCCCGGCTGTCGCCGGGAGAGCGCCTTGTACTACGGTTCGGGGGTGCGAGTCGATCTGCTGACCAAGGAATACCCGCCCGAGGTGTACGGGGGAGCCGGTGTCCACGTGGCCGAGCTCACCAAGGCGCTGCGCAGTGACCTGGAGGTCGTGGTGCGCTGCTTCGGCGCGCCGCGCGAGGAGGCGGGCACATTCGCGTACTCCGTCCCCGCGGAGCTCGCCGAGGCGAACGGCGCCCTGCAGACCCTCGGGGTCGACCTGCAGATCGCGCAGGACGCGGCGGGGGCCGACCTGGTCCACTCCCACACCTGGTACGCCAACGCCGCGGGGCGTCTCGCCCAGCTCCTGCACGGCATCCCGCACGTGGTCTCGGCGCACAGCCTCGAGCCGCTGCGTCCGTGGAAGGCCGAGCAGCTCGGCGGCGGCTACCGCGTCTCGAGCTGGATCGAGCGGGAGGCGTACGAGAACGCCGACGCCGTGATCGCGGTGTCCGGCGGCATGCGCGAGGACATCCTCCGCTCCTACCCGGCCCTGGACCCGGCGAAGGTCCACGTGGTCTACAACGGCATCGACCTCGACGCCTGGCACCCCGTCGAGGACGAGGCCGTCCTCGCCGAGCTCGGCATCGACCCCTCGCGACCCTCCGTCGTCTTCGTCGGCCGCATCACCCGGCAGAAGGGCCTGCCCTACCTGCTCCGCGCCGCTGCGACCCTGCTTCCCGAGGTGCAGCTCGTGCTCTGCGCCGGCGCCCCCGACACCCCGGAGATCATGGCCGAGGTGACCTCCCTCGTCCGCAGCCTCCAGGAGGAGCGCACCGGCGTCGTCTGGATCGACCGCCACCTGCCGCGCCACCAGCTCTCCGCGGTCCTGACGAGCGCGACCACGTTCGTCTGCCCCTCGATCTACGAGCCCCTCGGCATCGTCAACCTCGAGGCGATGGCCTGCGGTGCGGCCGTCGTCGGGACGGCGACCGGCGGCATCCCGGAGGTCGTCGACGACGGCGTGACCGGTCGGCTCGTCCCGATCGAGCAGGTCACGGACGGCACCGGCACCCCCGTGGACCCGGAGCGCTACGTCGCCGACCTGGCCGCCGCCCTCGCCGAGGTCGTCGCCGACCCGGAGGCGGCCAAGCGGATGGGCGCCGCGGGCCGCGAGCGCGCGCAGAGCCACTTCAGCTGGACGCAGATCGCGCGGGACACCCGGGCGATCTACGACTCGCTCGTCTGAGCCTCCCGGCCGCCTCCTTTAGAATGGCTCCCATGCCCAGCGTTGTCTCGTTCGTCGATGTGTCCTTCGTCCGGAACGGCAAGCGGATCCTCGACCACGTGTCGTGGGACGTGGCCGAGGACGAGCGCTGGGTGATCCTCGGCCCCAACGGGGCGGGCAAGACCTCGATCCTGCAGATCGCCGCCGCGCAGAACTACCCCTCGACCGGTGCCGCGCACCTGCTCGAGGAGACCCTCGGCCGCGTCGACGTGTTCGAACTGCGTCCGCGCATCGGCTACGCGTCGACCGCGATGGCCCGCCGCCTCCCGGCCGGCGAGACCGTGCTCGACGTCGTGATGACCGCCGCGTACGCCGTGACCGGCCGCTGGAACGAGGGCTACGACGCGATCGACGAGCGCCGCGCCCGCCGGGTGCTGTCCGAGTGGAAGCTCGAGCACCTCGCAGAGCGCACGTTCGGGACGCTCTCGGACGGCGAGCAGAAGCGCGTCCAGATCGCCCGCGCGGTCATGACCGACCCCGAGCTGCTCCTGCTCGACGAGCCGGCCGCGAGCCTCGACCTCGGCGCCCGCGAGGAGCTCGTCCAGCTGCTGGGCGGCTTCGCGAAGGACCCGGCGTCGCCCGCGATCGTGATGGTGACCCACCACGTCGAGGAGATCCCCGACGGCTTCACCCACGCCCTGCTCCTCCGCGACGGAGCGGTGGTGGCGGCGGGCCCGCTGGCCGAGGCCCTGACCGAGGCGACGCTCGCCGAGACCTTCGGGCTCGACATCGCGCTCACCCGCGAGAACGGGCGCTTCTCGGCCCGCGCCCGCGGCTGACCCGGCTCCGGGGTCCGGGCGCGGCGCGTCTTCTGCGCGCGCTGCCGGTCTGGTATTCTCGGTAGCTGGTTCGGGCCCGTTCGCGGTGCGCCCGCCCTCATCCACCCGTTCCCGTCGACGACAGGTGCGGTTCAGGACCATCGACGACAGGACACGACCATGAAGACCGACATCCACCCCGAGTACTCCGCGATCGTCT
The DNA here is from genome assembly GCF_002931755.1 of Rathayibacter sp. AY2B3. NCBI lineage: Bacteria > Bacillati > Actinomycetota > Actinomycetes > Micrococcales > Microbacteriaceae > Rathayibacter > Rathayibacter sp. AY2B3. Next base: position 26,671 of record NZ_PSUG01000019.1, read on the forward strand.
TCCGCGACCTCGCGTCCGGTGAGACCTTCCTCACCCGCTCGACCGCGAAGAGCAGCAAGACGATCGAGCTCGACGGCGTGACCTACCCCGTCATCGACGTCGAGATCTCCTCCGCCTCGCACCCGTTCTACACGGGCAAGCAGCGCATCATGGACTCGGCCGGCCGTGTCGAGAAGTTCAACAGCCGCTACAAGAACTTCGGCAAGTAGCACTCCCCGAAGGGCCCTCGACCTCACGGTCGGGGGCCCTTCGTCGTTCCCGCCGGGCGGTCCTCAGTAGCGGTAGAAGCCCTCACCGGTGGCCGTACCGAGGCGGCCGCGGTCGAGGTACTCCGTCTTCAGATGGGCGGCGAACGCCTGGGAGGCCTCGTCCGGCGCCGCGGCGGCGATGGTGTAGGCGGTCCGCAGACCGACGACGTCGAAGATCTGGAAGGGTCCGAGAGGCGCGCCGGTTCCGATCCTCCAGGTCTTGTCGATGGTCTCGTGATCCGCGTAGCCGCCCATGAGCAGACCCGACGCGGCGTTGAGCAGCGGCACCAGCAGGGAGTTCAGGACGTAGCCGGCCTTCTCCTTCTGCAGCCGGACGGGCTCGAGGCCGCTGGCGACGGCGAACTGCACGACGGCGTCGACCACGGCGGGGTCGGTGTCCGCCGTCCCCATGATCTCGGCGGTGTTCTGCGCCCAGACGTGGTTGGCGTAGTGCAGGGCGAGGAAGCGGTCGGGTCGGCCGGTCGAGGCCTTCAGATCGCTGGGGAGCAGCGTGGACGAATTGGTCGCGAAGACCGTGCGCTCGGGAGCGAGCGCACCCAGCCGGCCGTACAGCTCCTGCTTCACGCTCAGGTCCTCGGGGACGGCCTCGATCACGAGGTCGGCGTCGGCGACCGCCTCCGCGAGGTCGGAGGTGAGGCGGAGGGAGTCGAGCGCCTCCTGCGGTCCGCCGGCGACGCCGCCGGGCACCGACTCGTAGACGCCCGAGAGGCCGCGCAGCCGCTCGCGCGCCGATTCGAGGACCTCGTCGGAGAGGTCGTAGACGGTGACGGCGAAGCCGTGGAAGGCCGACTGGAAGGCGATCTGGGAGCCGAGCACTCCGCTGCCGAGGACGGTGACCGTGCGGATCGTGGGCATGACTTCTCCTTGCGAGAGGGGGAGGGGGAGCACGTGCTCACCCGATCCCACAGCGCCGCGGTCCGCGGAGCGAGGGCTTGCGCCGACGCGCAGTCCGTGGCCCTCGGGGAGCCGGCGCGGTAGCGTCCCGGCATGGTGTCCTTCGCCGACAAGCCGATCCTGCCGTTCACGACTCCCGAGGAGTGGGACGCCTACCTCCGCGGCGAGCCCGACCCGGACGGGGTCCGGCTGAAGCTGCGCAAGAAGGCCGCCGTGGATCCGGGGATCACCTACGCCGAGGCGCTCGACGTCGCGCTCTGCCACGGCTGGATCGACGGCCAGGCGGGAGCCTTCGACGAGCAGTTCAAGCTCCAGGCCTTCACCCCGCGGCGTCGCGCGAGCCCGTGGTCCAAGGTCAACCGCGACCACGTCGCGCGGCTGCTGGCGGAGGGCCGGATGCTGCCGGGCGGGCTGGCCGAGGTCGAGCGCGCTCGCGGCGACGGGCGCTGGGACGCGGCCTACCGGCAGCGCGACGCGGAGGTGCCGGACGACCTCCAGCGGGCGCTCGACGCGGATCCGCAGGCCCTGGCCTTCTTCGCGACCGTCGGCGGGCAGAAGCGCTTCGCGTTCCTCTTCCGCCTCTCGCAGCTGAAGCGGGCCGAGACTCGGGAGCGGCGGATCGCGGAGTACGTGGCGCTCCTCCACGAGGGGCGCACACTGGCCTGAGGCGTCAGTGGCGGACCGGCCAGCTCCCGTCGGCGACGAAGGACTCGTCACGGACGCGGCGCATGTACTCCTGGAAGGACTCGGCCTGCGTGCGGCACCAGTCGACCTGGAGCGCGTGCAGGGCCTCCGCGCCCACTCCCAGCTCGTCGGCGAAGGCGCGGCCCAGGGCCTGAGCGACCCGGCCCGCCGCGACGGCGTCGGCGCCCGCGTCGTGCGCCTCGGTGAGGGCGACCCCGTAGTGCTCCGCGGCGAGCGTGAGGGTGCGCTTCCCCCTGCGGTAGCGGTCCACCGCCTTGTCGATGACGAGCGGATCGATGACGGGACTCGGATCCAGGAGCACGGGCACGCCCCAGCGGCGCGCCTCGTGAGCGAGCAGGGACAGGTCGTACGGGGCGTTGTAGACGACGACGGGGATGCCGCGCGCCAGGAGCGAGCGCAGCGCCTCCGAGACCTCGGCCACGACCTCTCCGGCCGGACGGCCGTGCTCGCGGGCGTGCTCGGTGCTGATGCCGTGGACGGCCGAGGCGCCGGCCGGGATCTCGACTCCGGGATCGGCGAGCCAGGTCGTGCCCTCGATCGGTTCGCCCGCCGCGTCGATCACGCCGACGTGTGCGGTGACGATGCGGCTCGTGCGGACGTCGATGCCGGTGGTCTCGAGGTCGAACACGGCCAGCAGGTCGAACCAGCGCGCCCCCTCGGAGGGGACGAGCGCCTGCTCGGCGTCGTCGAACAGCATCGGCTCGGTCTGCGTCTCGGTCGTTCCGGTGGTGCTCACGCCGACAGCCTAAAGGGGGCCTCCGACATCGGCCGGAGGCCCCGCGGCGTGCTGCCGGGTCAGCGAGCCTCGTGCGCCTTGGCGACGTGCAGCCAGAAGAAGCCCTGCGTGCCGAGCGTCATCATCAGCGTGCCGTCGTCCGAGAATCCGGGGAAGCGGCCTCCGCCGAACAGGTCGCTCAGCGTCGATCCGGGGTTCTCGGGGTCGGTGATGGTGACCGAGACCGGGTTGTGGTTGAAGCTGAAGACGCAGAGGACCTCCTCCGGCTGGTCGCCCATCGCCGTGCCCGAGCCCGCGTAGTCGCGCACGAACGCGAGTACCGACTCGTGGTCCGTCTCGAGGACGCGCATCGACCCGAGACCGAACGCCGGGTGGCCGCGGCGCACGTGCAGGACGTTCCGCATCCAGTGCAGCAGGGAGCGCGACTGCGCCAGCTGCGCCTCGACGTTGACCTGGTTGTAGTGGTACACGAGCGACTGGACGATCGGCTGCACCAGCTTGCCGGGGTCGGCGGCCGAGAAGCCGGCGTTGCGATCGGGTGTCCACTGCATCGGCGTGCGCGACGCGTCGCGGTCGTTGAGCCAGATGTTGTCGCCCATGCCGATCTCGTCGCCGTAGTAGAGGAACGGGCTGCCGGCGAGAGAGAAGAGCAGGGCGTTGATCAGCTCGAGCTCGGCGCGCGAGTTGTCCAGCAGGGGTGCGAGCCGGCGGCGGATGCCGATGTTGGAGCGCATCCGCGGGTCGTAGGCGTACCAGCCGTACATGGCCTGGCGGTACTCCTCGGACACCATCTCGAGCGTGAGCTCGTCGTGGTTGCGCAGGAACACGCCCCAGGCGGCGCCGCTGGGGATGTCGAACGTCTCGGAGAGCACCTTCTTCAGCTCGTTCGCCGTCTGCGCGCGGAGCGAGTAGAAGATGCGCGGCATGACGGGGAAGTCGAACGCCATGTGGCACTCGGGCTCCTCCTCCGTGCCGAAGAACGCGGCGACCTCGCGCGGCCACTGGTTCGCCTCGGCGATCAGGATGCGGCCGGGGTAGTCGCGGTCGACCATGGTGCGGAGGTTCTTGATGAACTCGTGCGTGGGCGGCTCGCCCTCTCCGTTGCCCTCGTCCGACTCGTAGAGGTAGGGGATCGCGTCGAGCCGGATGCCGTCGACGCCGAGGTCGAGCCAGAACTTGACCACGTCGTGGATCGCCTCGTGCACGGCGGGGTTCTCGAAGTTGAGGTCCGGCTGGTGCGAGAAGAAGCGGTGGAAGTAGAACTGGCGGCGCTCGGCGTCGAAGGCCCAGTTCGAGTCCTCGGTGTCGACGAAGATGATGCGGATGTCCGGCCACTTGTCGTCGGTGTCGTTCCAGACGTAGAAGTCGCCGTAGGGGCCCTCGGGGTCGGAGCGCGACTGCTGGAACCACTCGTGCTGGTCGCTGGTGTGGTTGAGCGGGAAGTCCATCACGATGCGCATGTTGCGCTCGTGGGCCTTCCGGACGAGGTCGCGGAAGTCCTCCATCGTGCCGAACTCGGGGAGGATCGCCTTGAAGTCGGAGACGTCGTAGCCGCCGTCGCGCAGAGGCGACATGTAGAACGGCGGGAGCCACAGGGCGTCGATCCCGAGCCACTGCAGGTAGTCGAGCTTGGAGGCGAGCCCGTTGATGTCGCCGGCGCCGTCGCCGTTCGAGTCGTAGTACGACCGGATCATCACCTCGTAGAACACCGCCCGGCGGTACCACTGGGGGTCGAGGGCGAGTCCGGGGAGTTGGATCGGCGACGTGAAGCTCACGGTGCTCCTTCTGCTGCTGCCTGAGCGGATGACCGTCTCGCGAGACGGGTGGGCGGTGCGCCGTGTTGCGAGCGCGTGATCATGCTCCCGGCTCGGATCGAGGCCACGCAAGGCGTTGCGGCCAGATCTTCGACGGGCTTTCCCTACGATAAGGAACGCGATGACCACTCCCTCCCCCTACGCCTCCGATCTCGGCCGTGTCCCCGTCCGCGAGGCCGCGGTGGACGTCGCCGGATCCCACACCGCCTACTGGACCTACGGCGCTGCGGACGCCTCGACCGTCCTCGTGCTGGTGCACGGCTTCCGCGGCGAGCACCACGGCCTCGAGCCCGTCATCGCCCGCCTGCTCGCCGGGGGAGCGGACGTGCGGGTGCTCGCTCCCGATCTGCCCGGCTTCGGCGCCTCGACCCCGATGACGCGCCTGCCGCACGACGTGGACGGCTACGCCTCCTGGCTCGGCTCCTTCCTCGACGCGCTGGGGCTCCGCGGCGAGGCGGCCGTCCTCGGCCACTCCTTCGGCTCGATCGTCGCGGCCGCCGCGATCGCCGGGGGCCTGCCGACTCCGCTCCTGGTCCTGGTCAACCCGATCGGCGCGCCGGCGCTGCAGGGACCGCGCGGCGTCCTGACCCGGCTCGCCGTCCTCTACTACCGGCTCGGTGCGCTCCTGCCGGGGCCACTGGGGCGGCGCCTGCTCAGCGACCCGCTGATCGTGCGGGTGATGAGCCTGGCGATGGTGAAGACGAAGGAGCCGGCGCTGCGACGCTTCGTGCACGACCAGCACGACCGCTACTTCAGCGCGTTCGCCTCCCGCGACACCGTCCTCGAGGCGTTCCGCGCCTCCGTCTCCCACGACGTCGGCGAGTACGCGCCCCGGATCGCCGTGCCGACGCAGCTGATCGCGGCGGCGCAGGACGACATCACTCCGCTCGCGGCCCAGTACCGCCTCCTCGAGAGGCTCCCGCACGCCCGCCTGCACGTCATCGACGGCGTCGGCCACCTGATCCACTACGAGACGCCGGACGAGGCCGCCGCCGTGCTGCGGGCGGCCCTCGAGGAGGGGATCGACCGATGAGGATCGTCGTCGACTGCCGGTACACTCGGCTCGAGCGGCACGACGGGATCAGCCGCTACACCGCGGAGCTCGTCCGCGAGCTCGCGAAGCTCCACGACGTGACCATGCTGATCAGCGATCGCCGCCAGCTCGCGATGCTCCCGTCGCTCCCGTGGGAGCGCGTGACCGGGCCGACCAGCCCGTTCGAGCCGTTCGTCGCGCTGCTGGTGAACCGGCTGCGGCCCGACGTGGTCTTCTCACCGATGCAGACCATGGGCTCGCTCGGCCGCCGCTACCGGCTCGTGCTGACCGTGCACGACCTGATCTACTACCGCCACCGCACTCCGCCGCGCGACCTGGCCGCTCCCGTGCGCGCGCTCTGGCGGCTCTACCACCTCGCCTGGTGGCCGCAGCGGAGGCTCCTCCAGCGCGCCGACGCGGTCGTCACCGTCTCGGAGACGACCCGCGACCTGATCCGCTCCCACCGCCTCACCACCCGGCCGGTGGTCGTCGTCCCGAACGCGGCGACCGAGCCCGACGAGGCGAGCGTCGCGCTGGCCGAGTCGCTGCCCGACCGGTCGGGAGCGCGCTCGCTCGTCTACATGGGCTCGTTCATGCCGTACAAGAACGTGGAGACGCTCGCGCGCGCGATGCGCCTCCTGCCCGACTACGAGCTGCACCTGATGAGCCGGGCGAGCGACGAGACCGTCGAGACGCTGCGGGCTCTGGCACCGACCGCGAAGCTGGTGTTCCACCAGGGGGCGCCGGACGCGGAGTACCGCGCGGTGCTCGCGCGGGCGACCGCCCTCGTGACGGCGAGCCGCGACGAGGGCTTCGGGATCCCGCTGGTCGAGGCGATGGCGCTCGGGACGCCGGTCGTGGTGAGCGACATCCCGATCTTCCGCGAGATCGCCCAGGACGCCGCCGTGTACGTCGACCCGTCGAGCCCGAAGGGCATCGCCGACGGCGTGCGGTCGCTCGAGGACGGCACCGTGTGGCGGGCGCACTCGGCCCGGGCGAAGGAACGGGCCGCGGCCTTCTCCTGGCGCGACTCCGCCCGGGTGCTCTTCGGGCTCCTGCAGGACCTCGGCCGGCGCTGACGCAGGCCCGCCGACCGGGCCGCCTCCGGGAGGCGGACCGTCAGGCTCCCGGGGCCGGGCTGAGCACGTCGTCGAGGTCGACGTCCGCCACGACCACGTCGCCGGAGTCGTCGACGCCGACGATGCGCAGGGCGCCGTCGACGATCGCGAAGTCGTGCCGGGAGCCGTTGCCGACCGAGACGCCGTGCACGGGGAGGTCCTCGCTGCTCAGCGCGCGGATCAGGCTGCCGATGACCGCACCGTGCGTGGCGACGACGACGGACGCGTCGGGGAAGCGGTCGGCGACCTCGAGCAGCGCGGCGGTCGCCCGCTCGACGACCTCGGCTCGGGTCTCACAGCCGGGGATCGGTGCGCGCTCGATGCCTCCGGGGAAGCGCTCGGCGAGCTCGGGGCCGGTCATCCCCTCCGCCTCGCCGTAGGCGCGTTCGGCGAGCCCCGGGACGGCCAGCGGCTCGTCGAGGCCGAGACCGCGCGCGATGATCGCTCCGGTGTCGAAGGCGCGCTGCAGCGGACTGGCGACCACCGCGTCGAAGCGCCGCTCGGCGAGCAGCCGCGCCGCCGCCCGCGCCTGGGCGCGCCCGGTCGCGTTGAGCGGGATGTCGCTCCTGCCCTGGATGCGCCGGGCGGCGTTCCAGTCGGTCTGGCCGTGTCGGACGAGGGTGAGCTGGGTCACAGGGGTCTCTCGGGAGGTCGGGTGCGGAGCGGTCAGGAGCTCAGAGGGCGGCGGTGCGACGGGCGGGCAGGCGCTCGGCGAGCTCGCGGAGGACCTCGCTGGTGCCGCCCTCGATCTTGATGCTCGCGCGCGAGTCGCCCTTGGTGGTGCCGCGGTTGACGATCACGATCGGCATCCGGGCGCGACGGGCTATCTCGAGGAAGCGGATGCCGGAGTTGACCACGAGCGACGAGCCGGCCACGAGCAGGGCGTCGGCGCCCGCGACGATGGCGCGCGCCTCCTCGAACCGCTCCGTCGGGATGAACTCGCCGAAGAAGACGATGTCCGGCTTCAGGATCCCGCCGCAGACGGTGCACTCGGGAACGGTCATCGCCGAGACGTCGTGGACCTCCGCGTCGCCGTCGGGGTTGAGCGAGGAGACGTCGGGGTCGTCGAGCCAGGGGTTCAGCTCCTCGATCCGCTCAGCGACCGCGTCGCGGGCGAAGTACTGGCCGCAGGTCATGCAGCGCACGCGGTCCGCCGAGCCGTGCAGATCCACCACACGGCGCGAGCCGGCGCGGACGTGCAGGCCGTCGACGTTCTGGGTGACAACGCCCGTGAGCAGGCCGCGCTCCTCGAGCCGGGCCAGCGCCCGGTGGCCGTCGTTCGGCAGCGTGCTGGTGAAGCGGCGCCAGCCGAGCTGACTGCCGGCCCAGTACCGGCGGCGGTAGTCGGGATCGGCGACGAACTGGGAGTAGGTCATCGGGCTGCGCACCGGCGCGCCGGCTCCGCGGTAGTCGGGGATGCCCGAGTCGGTGCTCATGCCCGCGCCGGTGACGGCGGCGATGCGGCGCCCGCTGAGGAGTTCGACGGCCTGCTCGACCGCGAGCGCCTCGGGGCCCTCGGCGACCGGTGTCGGACTCGACTCCATCCGCGCCTCCTTCGAGGGCCGTTCGAGCGGCCCCTGGACGAGTTTAGTCCGCGCCGTGCCCTAGATTGCCGGGATGCCGATCGTGCCCGTCACCGACCTGGACCACCCGCTCCTCGCCGACTACCACCGCCTCACCGACGTGGCGCTGCGGCGGGTGCTGGAGCCCGACGGCGGGCTGTACATCGCCGAGTCGGCCAAGGTGATCGAGCGCGCGCTCGACGCCGGGCACCTCCCCCGCTCGGTCCTGGTGCAGGAGAAGCGGCTGCCGGACGCGGCCGGGGTGCTCGAGCGTCACCCCGGGGTGCCGGTCTTCGTGGCGCCGGATCCTCTGATCGAGGAGCTGACCGGGTTCCACCTCCACCGCGGAGCCCTCGCCTCGATGCACCGTCCGCCGCTGCGTCCGATGGCCGAGCTGCTGGAGGGCGCGCGCCTCGTCGTGATCCTGGAGGACCTGGTCGACCACACCAACGTCGGCGCCGTCTTCCGCGCCGCGGCCGGCATGGGCGCGGACGCGGTGCTCGTGACGCCGCGCTGCGCGGACCCCCTGTACCGGCGCAGCGTCCGGGTGAGCATGGGGACCGTCCTGCAGGTGCCGTGGACGCGCACGCCCGAGTGGGCTCCGGCTCGCCGAGCTCTGGAGGAGGCCGGATTCTCGGTCGCCGCGCTGGCGCTCGCCCCGGATGCGGTGCCGCTCGACGAGTACGCGGCGGTCCGCCCCGAGCGCGTCGCGATCGTCCTGGGTGCGGAGGGGGACGGGCTCAGCCGCGCGGCGCTGGACGCCTCGGACACCGTCGTGACCATCCCGATGCTGCACGGCGTCGACTCGCTCAACGTCGCCTCGGCGAGCGCCGTCGCGCTGTGGGCGCTGACCCGCGGGCGCTGACCGGCGGGCTCCACCGCGCGGCGGCCCCGAGGCGACCTGCCGCTGACTCCGGGCGTCGGGCCGTCCTCCGGTGCCACGCGTCGCCCGTCAGCCGTCGCGTCCGACGACGGGGCGGCGTCCGGGACGGGTGGGAGGCCCGCCCGTACGATGACGGGGTGACCTCCCCGACCCGATCCGACGACGCCCTCGACCTGTTCGGGGAGCCCGCCGCGCCGGAGCCGCGACCGCGTCGGCGGCGCGGAGCTGTCGTCGCCGGCCTCGTCGCCGCGACCGTGCTGGTCGGCGGAGGCGGCGCCTACGCGACCAACGCGGCGACCGCGGAGCTGCCGACGGCGAGCGCCGTCGCGGTCGATCCCGTCTCGAGCACCGTCGACGCGCCCGCTCTGGCCTGGCCGGCCTACGGCTCGGGAGCCGTGGCGGCCGTCGGCGTCGACGGGACGGAGGAGGACGGGCTGCTCGCGCGCTACGGCTCCACGGACACCGTGCCGACCGGGAGCATCGCCAAGGTCGTCACCGCCCTGGTCGTCCTCGCCGCGAAGCCGATCGCGGACGGGACGGACGGCGAGACGATCACGTTCACGAGCGCGGACGTGCGGTACTACGACGAGACCCTGGCAGAGAACGGCTCGAACGCTCCGGTCACCGCCGGCCTGCAGCTGACCGAGCGGCAGGCGCTGACCGCGATGATGCTCCCGTCCGCGAACAACTACGCGAAGTCGCTCGCGATCTGGGCCTACGGCTCGGAGGACGCCTTCCTCGCCGCCGCGCGCAGCTGGCTCGACGGGCAGGGACTCGAGCGGACCTCCCTCGCCGACACCAGCGGGCTGTCGCCGGCGACGGTCAGCACGACGGCCGAGATGGTGCGCCTGGGCGAGCTGCTGATCGCGGACCCGGTGCTCGCTCCGATCGTCGCGATGCCGACCGCGGACATCCCGGGCGTCGGCGAGGTCGACAACACGAACTCCCTCCTCGGCCGATCCGGAGTGGACGGGATCAAGACGGGCACGACCGACGAGGCGGGCTCCTGCCTCCTCTTCTCCCTGGACGCGACCGTCGAGGGCCGGACGGTCACCCTCGTCGGCGTGGTCGTGGGCGCGCGCACGCACCCCCAGCTCGCCGCGGACGTGCTGACGCTCGTCCCCACCGTCGAGGCGGGTTTCCGGACCGTCCCGCTGACCGTCGAGGGCCAGGACTACGGGAGTCTCACCAGCGCCTGGGGCCAGACCGCCACCGCCGAGACCGTCGAGGCGCGCTCCGTGCTCGTATGGGGCGCGGTCTCGACGACGACCACCGTCGCGCTCGACCCGGTCGAGACGGTGGCCGACGGCGAGCGCGTCGGGACCGCGACGGTCGACGTGAACGGCACCCCGTACGAGCTGCCCCTGGTCGCGGAGGGCTCGATCGAGGACCCGGGCTTCGCCTGGCGGCTCGGGCACCCGGGCGAGCTCTTCGGCTGATCGAGGGGGCGGGCCTACCGAGGACGGAGCGGTGTCCCGCGCGGGAGCGGACGGGCCGGCGACGATCCGGCGACTAGTCGCCGATGACCCGTACCCCGGCGGTCGCGATGTCCTCAGCGACCTCTTCCGGCGTCGCGTTGCCCGGCACGACCGAGCCCGGCTCGGAGGCCGCCGGATCCGTGCGCCAGCGCTCGGCGGAGGGACGCTTGGCTGTGACGAAGTCGCCGGAGGACTGGTGGCGGACGCGGCGCAGCACCCACGGCACGAGGTACTCCCGCGCCCACTGGATGTCCTCCGTGCGGGCGGCACGCCACGTGCGGGCGTGCAGCGGCTCCGGGGCCAGGGGCCGCAGGTCGTTCTCGACGTTCAACGACTCGAGCACCATCCGCGCGACCTCGTGGTGGCCGTGCGGGTTGAGGTGCAGGCGGTCCGGCGCCCACATCCGCACGTCCTGGATCTCCTGGAGGGACCACTGGTCGGCGACGATGCAGTCGTAGCGCTTGGCCAGCGCCCGCAGGTTCTCGTTGTAGATCGCGACCTTGCCGCGGATCCGCCCGAACACGGGGGAGAAGCCCACATCGACCCCGGTGAACAGGACCACGGTCGCCCCGTCGGAGCGGAGCCGGGCGAGGCCCGCCTCGAAGCGGGAGGCGATGTCGTCCGGGTCGGTCCCCGGGCGGATGACGTCGTTCCCGCCCGCGGAGATGGTGATGAGATCGGGACGCAGCTCCAGCGCGGGCTCGACCTGCTCGTCGACGATCTGCTGCAGGAGGCGGCCGCGCACCGCCAGGTTGGCGTAGGCGAAGTCCTCGTTCTGGCTGCCCAGGACCTCCGCCACGCGGTCGGCCCAGCCGCGGTGCCCGCCGGGACTGCCGGGCTCGGGATCACCGATCCCCTCGGTGAAGGAGTCGCCCAGGGCGACGTAGCGGGACCACGGATGACGCTGCTCGACCATCCCTCCATCATGCTCCGCACCCGGCCGGCGGCGGCACAGTGCGACACGCCGGGCGCCTCGCGGCGGGCCGCGGAGGCCGAGCCGCTGTCGGTGGCGTCGGCTAGATTCGATCCACGTGAACAGTCCCTCGAGCTTCGGTCATCAGGTCGGCACCTCCGCCGCTGAGCACCTGTCCCCGTCGTTCCCGGGCAGGGCCCCGTGGGGTACCGCGAACAAGCTCCGCGCCTGGCAGGCGGAGGCGCTCGAGGCCTACTTCCAGCACGAGCCGCGCGACTTCCTGGCGGCCGCGACCCCGGGCGCGGGAAAGACCACGTTCGCGCTGCGGCTGGCCGCCGAGCTGCTGCACAACCGCACGGTCGACCGGATCACCGTGGTCGCGCCGACGGAGCACCTCAAGCGCCAGTGGGCCGAGGCCGCGCACCGCGTCGGCATCCGCCTGGACCCCACCTTCACCAACCGCATGGGCCGCCATGCCCGCCACTACCACGGCGTCGCCGTCACCTACGCGCAGGTCGCCGTCCGCGCCGAGCTCCACCGCGAGCTCACCCTGTCCGGCCGCACCCTCGTCATCCTCGACGAGGTGCACCACGCCGGCGACGCGCTCAGCTGGGGCGACGCGGTGCGCGAGGCCTTCGAGCCCGCCGTCCGCCGGCTCTCGCTGACCGGGACGCCGTTCCGCTCGGACACGGCGGCGATCCCGTTCGTCAGCTACCTCCCGGACGAGGAGGGCATCCGCACCTCGCTCACCGACTACGCCTACGGCTACGGCCGCGCGCTCGCGGACGGCGTCGTCCGGCCCGTGCTGTTCATGGTCTACGCCGGGCAGATGCGCTGGAAGTCCAAGGCCGGCGACGAGATGGAGGCGCGGCTCGGCGAGGGCAACACCAAGGACATCACCTCGCAGGCCTGGCGCACCGCGCTGGATCCCAAGGGCGACTGGATCCCCTCGGTCCTCCGCGCCGCGAACACCCGCCTCACCGAGGTGCGGCGCGCCGTGCCCGACGCCGGCGGCCTGGTCATCGCGACCGACCACTACACCGCGCGCGCCTACGCCGCGATGCTCCGCGAGATCAGCGGGGAGACCGTCACCGTCGTGCTCTCCGACGAGAAGGAGGCGAGCGACCGGATCGAGGAGTTCGCGAAGGACACCAGCCGCTGGATGGTCGCGGTGCGCATGGTCTCCGAGGGCGTCGACGTGCCGAGGCTCGCCGTCGGCGTCTACGCGACGTCGGCGTCGACTCCGCTGTTCTTCGCCCAGGCGATCGGCCGCTTCGTGCGCGCGCGGCGCCGCGGCGAGACCGCCTCGGTGTTCCTCCCGAACGTGCCCGGCCTGCTCGCGCTGGCGGGCTCGATGGAGCTGCAGCGCGACCACGCCCTCGACCGCAGGACCTCCGACGACGAGGAGTACCCCGAGGCCGACCTGATGGCCGACGCCGAGCGCAGCGACAAGGCCTCCTCCGACCTGCTGGAGGAGGGCCGCTTCGAGTCGATCGGCTCGGCCGCCACCTTCGACCGCGTCGTCTACGAGGGCGCCGAGTTCGGGATGGAGGTCGAGGTCGAGAGCGAGGAGGAGCTCGACTTCATCGGCCTGCCGGGGCTCCTCGAGCCCGACCAGGTGCGGGAGCTGCTCCAGCACCGGCAGCAGCGGCAGGCCAAGCGCGCCGGAAGCCGCGCGGGGGCGGCGGCCCCGGCCGAGCCGGCGAGCGAGATCCCGGCGCCGCTCTACCGCACGCTCAAGGAGCAGCGCAGCCTGCTCAACTCCCTGGTCGGCCTGTGGGCACGGGGGACGGGCGAGTCGCACGGCCAGGTGCACACCGAGCTGCGCCGGCTCTGCGGCGGACCCGCGGTGGCGCAGGCGAGCGTGACCCAGCTGCAGGCGCGGATCGACCTCCTGCGGCGCAGGCTCGGCTCGCACTGATCGCGGTGGGGCGTCCCGGTGCGGGGGCGCTCCCTCTGACGGAGCCGATCGCTGCTCCTGTCAGGACCGGCGGGCTCCTCCACGTGGGCCGGCCGGTGTCTCCGGCGCGGTCTAGCCGATGCACCCGGCGCGGCGCCAGCCCTCCCCGGCGGGCCGGGTGCGACCGTACTGTTCGAGCGTGACCCACTGGAACGACCTGCCCGCCGACGCGCCCGCAGGACGGATCGGACGGCGGTTCCGGCCGCCGGTCGTGACCACCGGAGGAGGGACCGCGCGATGAGCGCTGACCGTCAGGGGAATGCTCGAGACACGCTCGCTAAGCTGAGCAGTCGGTCCGTCGCGGAAGTGACGGACCATCACCCCCGACGTCGGGCATCCGCAGACCGCACATCGGCGTCTCCCGGACTGCCCGAGACCAATCCCCTGAGGAGTCTCGTGGAGACCTGGCCCGGAACCGCCTACCCGTTGGGCGCGACGTTCGACGGAAGCGGAACGAACTTCGCCCTGTTCAGCGAGATCGCCGAGCGCGTCGAGCTGTGCCTCTTCGAGGAGGACGGCACGGAGACGCGCGTCGAGATCCAGGAGTCGGACGCGTACGTCTGGCACTGCTACCTCCCGCAGGTGCAGCCGGGCCAGCGCTACGGCTTCCGGATCCACGGACCCTACGACCCCGATTCGGGGCACCGCTGCAACCCCAACAAGCTGCTGCTGGACCCCTACGCGAAGGCGATCTCGGGGGAGATCGACTGGGACCAGTCCCTCTTCTCGTACACCTTCGGCGACCCGGACTCGACGAACGACGAGGACTCGGCGCCGCACATGATGATGGGCGTCGTCATCAACCCCTTCTTCGACTGGGCCGGAGACCGCCGCCCGCGCACCTCCTACGACAGCACCGTCATCTACGAGGCGCACGTGAAGGGGCTCACCAAGACGCACCCCGACGTGCCGGAGGAGCTGCGCGGCACCTACGCCGGAGTCGCCCACCCCGCGGTGATCGACCACCTCAAGCACCTGGGCGTCTCGGCGATCGAGCTCATGCCCGTGCACCAGTTCGTGAACGACTCCACGCTGATGGACAAGGGCCTCTCGAACTACTGGGGCTACAACACGATCGGCTTCTTCGCTCCGCAGAACACCTACTCCTCCACGGGCGACCAGGGCCAGCAGGTCCAGGAGTTCAAGAGCATGGTGAAGGCGCTCCACGCGGCCGGCATCGAGGTCATCCTCGACGTGGTCTACAACCACACGGCGGAGGGTAACCACCTCGGCCCGACCCTGTCGTTCCGCGGCATCGACAACGAGGCCTACTACCGCCTCGTCGACGACGACAAGCGCTACTACATGGACTACACCGGCACCGGGAACACGCTCAACGTGCGCCACCCGCACTCGCTGCAGCTGATCATGGACTCGCTGCGCTACTGGGTGACGGAGATGCGCGTCGACGGCTTCCGCTTCGACCTCGCCTCGGCGCTGGCACGAGAGTTCTACGACGTCGACCGGCTCTCCACCTTCTTCGAGCTCGTCCAGCAGGACCCGGTGGTCTCGCAGGTGAAGCTGATCGCCGAGCCGTGGGACGTCGGACCCGGCGGCTACCAGGTGGGCAACTTCCCGCCCCAGTGGACGGAGTGGAACGGCAAGTACCGCGACACTGTCCGCGACTTCTGGCGCGGCGAACCGTCGACGCTGGGGGAGTTCGCCTCGCGCCTCACCGGCTCGGCCGACCTCTACGCGCACTCGGGCCGCTACCCCGTCGCCTCGATCAACTTCGTCACGGCGCACGACGGCTTCACCCTCCGCGACCTGGTCTCGTACAACGAGAAGCACAACGACGCCAACGGCGAGGACGGCAACGACGGGGAGTCGCACAACCGCTCCTGGAACCACGGTGTGGAGGGGCCCACGGACGACCCGCGGGTGCTCGCGCTCCGGGCGCGCCAGCAGCGGAACTTCCTCGCGACGATGCTGATCTCCCAGGGCGTCCCGATGATCCTCCATGGCGACGAGCTCGGCCGGACCCAGAACGGCAACAACAACACCTACGCCCAGGACGGCGAGCTGACCTGGATCGACTGGGCGCACGCCGACCGGCCGCTGCTCGAGTTCACCGCGGCGCTCATCCGCCTGCGCGCCGAGCACCCGACCTTCCGCCGCATGCGCTTCTTCGACGGCCGCCCCGTCCTGCGCGGCGACGGCGAGCCCCTGCCCGACATCGTCTGGTTCACGGCCGCAGGCACGGAGATGTCCCCGTCCGACTGGGACTCCGGCCTCGGGCGATCGGTGGGCATCTACCTCAACGGCAACGGGATCCGCGAGCGCGACCAGCGCGGGCGCCCCGTCACCGACGACAGCTTCCTCCTGTACTTCAACGCCGACGACGTCGACGTCGAGTTCGCGATCCCGAGCGACGAGTACGCGCTCGAGTGGAGCGTGCTGGTCGACACGGCCGGCGCCGAGGCCGACTCGATCCCTCGTCCGGCCGGGGCGATGCTCACGGTCCAGGCGAAGTCGCTCGTCATCCTGCAGGAGCACAGTACCCCCGAGCCCGAGGTCGACCACTCGGTCGCGGCCTCGCTCGCGTCCCTCGCCGCGACGTCGGCGATCCCGATCGTGTCCTCGTCCGGACCCACCAGCCCCCACGCCGAGTCGACCGACTCCGCGACCGCCCCCTCGACAGGAGCCTGACGTGCGTCTGCCCGCCTCCACCTACCGCCTCCAGATCCGGTCGGCGTTCGACCTCGACGACGCCGCCCGCGTCGCCGACTACGTGCGCGCGCTCGGAGCCGACTGGCTGTACTTCTCGCCGCTGCTGAAGGCCGAGCCCGGCTCGGACCACGGCTACGACGTGGTGGACCACACCGAGGTCGATCCCGACCGCGGAGGCGCGGCGGGCCTGGCGAACGCCTCGGCCGCGGCGCGGGCGGAGGGTCTCGGCGTCCTCATCGACATCGTGCCCAACCACATGGGCGTCGCGACCCCGAGCGAGAACTCGTGGTGGTGGGACCTGCTGAAGAACGGGAAGTCCTCCCGCTACGCCACCGCCTTCGACATCGACTGGGAGGCGGGGAGCGGGAAGCTCCGCGTGCCGATCCTCGGCGACGGTGCGAGCGAGGGCGACAGCGACAGCGAGCTCGACGCGCTCGAGGTCGTCGGCGACGAGCTGCACTACTACGAGAACCGCCTACCGATCGCGCCCGGCACCGCCGAGCCCGGCGACTCCGGCCGCACGGTGCACGAGCGCCAGAGCTATGAGCTCGTGGACTGGCGCCGTGCCGACGCCGAGCTGAACTACCGCCGCTTCTTCGCGGTGAACACCCTCGCCGCCATCACGGTCGAGCGGCCCGAGGTCTTCGACGCCTCGCACGCCGAGATCGTCCGCTGGTTCACCGAGGGGCTCGCGGACGGCCTGCGCGTCGACCACCCGGACGGCCTGGCCGACCCGGGCGGATACCTCGACGACCTGGCCCGCGCGATCGGCGGCGCACCGGTCTGGGTCGAGAAGATCCTCGAGGGCGACGAGGAGCTCCCGCCGCACTGGGCGACGGTCGGCACCACCGGCTACGACGCCCTCGCCGACGTCGACCGCATCCTGGTCGACCCCGACGCGCGGCCCGTGCTGGAGGGCCTCGATGCCGAGCTCACGGGGAGGGGCGCGCCACTGCAGTGGGCCGACCTCATCCACGACACCAAGCGCGGCATCGCCGACGGGATCCTCCGCTCCGAGGTCCTGCGGCTGGCCCGCCTGATCCCCGGCATCGAGGGAGCGGACGACGCGCTGGCGGAGCTCCTGGCGACCTACCCGGTCTACCGCAGCTACCTCCCCTACGGAGCGGAGCACCTCGAGCACGCCCGCGTCGACGCCGTGCGCCGCCGCCCCGAGATCCGCGCGACCATCGACGAGGTCGCCGCGGCGCTCGGCGAGACCGGCACCCCGGTGTCCGTGCGCTTCCAGCAGACCTCCGGCATGGTGATGGCGAAGGGCGTCGAGGACACGGCCTTCTACCGCTTCAGCCGCCTCACCTCGCTGAACGAGGTCGGAGCGGACCCGGACGAGTTCGCGATCGACCTGGTCGAGTTCCACCGCCGCCAGGCCGTGCGCCAGGCCTCGTTCCCCGCCTCGCTCACCACGCTCTCGACGCACGACACGAAGCGCGGCGAGGACACCCGCGCCCGCATCACCGCACTGGCCGAGGACCCGGAGGCGTGGGCGGCGACGCTCCGCGAGCTCCACGCCCTCGTCGGCTTCGGCGACGGCCCGATCGAGCATCTGCTCTGGGAGGCCGTCGTGGGGACCTGGCCCGCGAGCCGCGAGCGCCTGCACGCCTACGCCGAGAAGGCGTCGCGCGAGGCCGACGACTCGACGCACTGGACCGCTCCGGACGAGCAGTTCGAGAAGCGGATGCACGCGGCGATCGACGCGGCGTTCGACGAGCCCGCCGTCCGCCGGCTGGTGGAGCAGACCGTCGAGCGGGTGTCCGCCGCCGGCTGGTCGAACGGCCTCGCCGCGAAGCTCGTGCAGATCACCGCCCCGGGCATCCCGGACGTCTACCAGGGCAGCGAGCTCTGGGAGACCTCCCTCGTCGACCCGGACAACCGCCGCGAGGTCGACTTCGGGCAGCGCCGAGCACTGCTGGAGCGGATCGACGGCGGCTGGAAGCCCGCGATCGACGCCGAGGGCGCCGCGAAGCTCCTCGTCACCTCGCGTGCCCTCCGGCTCCGCCGCGACCGCCCCGAGCTGTTCACTCGCTACGCCGCCGTCCCCGCGATCGGGCCCGCCGCCGAGCACGCGATCGCCTTCGACCGCGGCGGCGCGCTGACCGTCGCGACCCGGCTCCCCGAGGGCCTGGGCACCGCCGGCGGCTGGAACGGCACGGTCGTGGTCCTGCCCGGGCACCCGATGGAGGACGTCCTCACCGGCCGCACCTTCGCGGGAGGAGTGACCCCGGTCGCCGAGATCCTCGCCGACTACCCCGTGGCCCTGCTCGCCCCGGTCTCCTGACCGGTCCCGCCAGCGCACCGCAGATCGACCCGACCCCTCCTGGAGACAGCAGTGATCAGCACGACCCCCTACCGCTACGCACTCCCGACGACCGGTCCCGAGCGGTTCGACGTCTGGGCCCCCGAGGCCTCGACGGTCGAGCTCCTGCTCGGCGGCGACTCGTCGCTGACGATGACCCGCCACGGAGACGACGGATGGTGGCGGGCGCCCGCGTCGGCCCCGGCCACCGGCGAGGTCGACTACGGGTACCGGGTGGACGGCAGCGGTCCGCTGCCGGACCCCCGCTCGCGCCGCCAGCCGAAGGGCGTGCACGAGCTCTCCCGGACGTTCGACCCCTCGGCGCACGAGTGGGGCGACTCCGCCTGGACCGGGCGCGAGCTCGCCGGTGCCGTCATCTACGAGCTGCACCTCGGCACGTTCACGCCCGAGGGCACCCTGGACGCGGCAGCGGAGCGCTTCGAGCACCTGCGCTCGATCGGCGTCGACTTCATCGAGCTGCTGCCGGTCAACGCGGTGAACGGAACGCACAACTGGGGCTACGACGGCGTCCTCTGGTACGCCGTGCACGAGCCGTACGGCGGACCCGAGGCGTACCAGCGCTTCGTCGACGCCGCCCACCGGGCCGGACTCGGCGTGGTCCAGGACGTCGTCTACAACCACCTCGGCCCGAGCGGCAACTACCTCCCGGAGTTCGGCCCCTACCTCAAGAACGAGAAGGCCAACACCTGGGGCAGCTCGATCAACCTGGACGGCGAGGGCTCCGACACCGTCCGCGGATACATCATCGACAACGCTCTGATGTGGCTGCGCGACTACCACGTCGACGCCCTGCGCCTGGACGCGGTGCACGCCCTCTCCGACGAGCGGGCCGTGCACGTGCTCGAGGAGATGGCGAGCGAGGTGGCCGTGCTGTCGGCCCACGTCGGGCGCCCTCTGACGCTGATCGCCGAGTCCGACCTCAACGACCCGACGCTGATCACTCCGCGGGAGGCGCACGGCTACGGGCTCGACGCGCAGTGGAGCGACGACTTCCACCACGCGGTCCACGTCGCGCTGACCGGTGAGACGACGGGCTACTACGAGGACTTCGCGCCGCTCGGCGCCCTCGCGAAGGTGCTGACCCGGGGCTTCTTCCACGACGGCACCCTCTCGACGTTCCGCGGCCGTCACCACGGCCGTCCGGTGGACACCGAGCACATGCCGACCTGGCGCCTGGTGGTCTGCAGCCAGAACCACGACCAGATCGGCAACCGGGCGGTCGGCGACCGTCTGACGGCGTCCCTCGACGAGGGGCGGCTCGCGATCGCCGCCGCCCTGACGCTGCTGGGCCCCTTCACTCCCATGCTCTTCATGGGCGAGGAGTGGGCGGCGTCGACCCCCTGGCAGTTCTTCACCTCGCACCCCGAGAAGGATCTGGGCGAGGCGACGGCGAAGGGCCGCATCGAGGAGTTCGCGAAGATGGGCTGGGACCCGGAGGTCGTGCCCGATCCGCAGGACCCGGAGACCTTCCTGCGCTCGCGGCTCGACTGGTCCGAGGTCGGGGAGGGGCGTCACGCCCGCACCCTCGAGGTGTACCGCGAGCTGGCGGCGATCCGCCGCCGCTACCCCGAGCTGACGGATCCGCGCTTCGGGTCGCTCCGCGTGGAGTTCGACGAGGAGGCCCGCTGGCTGACTCTCGGCCGCGGTCGCGTGACCGTGGCGATCAACGTGGGCGAGGCCGCCGCGCGCATCGCACTGCCGGAGGTGGCGGAGACGCTGCTCGCTGTCGGGGAGTACGCGGTCCGGCCGGGGGACACCGAGGTGGATCTCGGAGCCTCCTCGCTGCTGGTGACGCTGAGCGCCTGATCTCCGCGGCGGCCGGCTGCTCGTGGCCGGCCGCCCGAGCTCCTGATCGGCCGCCTCGGCCCGAGGGCTCAGGGAGTGACCGCGGCGTACTCCGTCGCGGTCACGACCCGCACTCCCTCGTCGTGGACGAGCAGGAGCGCCCGCAGGGGAATGGCCCGCTTGTGGCAGGCCGCTGCCAGGTGACGGGCGAGGATCCGGTCGGTCTCGCCGAGGAAGGCGCGACCGGGACGTTCCAGGGCGAAGGCGAGCGAGCCCACGTCCTGGTGCGCCACGGCTTTGGCGAGGGTGGCGACGATCCGCTCGGTCTTCTCCTCGTCGGGGTGCACGGGGAGCCCGTCCACCGGGTAGAGGATCGGCAGTTGCACGCCGTCGCGGTCGAGGAAGATCGGCCATAGGGCCCGGCGGTAGGCCGGCCCGATCAGCGAGGAGACGCGCTCGCGCAGCTCGCGGTCGTTCAGGAGCGGCGCATCGAGGTGCGGAGCGGGAGCGGCGTGGTCGAGAGTGGTCATGGTGTCGCTTTCTCGTGGGGCGAGCGGGAGGTGCCGCGGAGGGGTCATCGGAAGTTGCGGGAGGTGGTGCGAGCGCCGACCGTGAGGGTCTCGAACCGATCGGCGAGGAGGTTCGTCACCCCCTCGTCGGAGCGCTCGAGGATCCCCCTGACCAGCAGGGCGGGTGCCTCGCGGGCCACACGGCGGTAGCGGTTCCATACTCCGACGGAGCAGATCACGTTGAGGATCCCGTGCTCGTCCTCGAGGTTGAGGAAGGTCACTCCACCGGCTGTGGAGGGACGTTGGCGGTGGATCACGACCCCGCCGACCTCGATACGGGTCCCCGAGGGGACGCCGGGGAGATCGGCCGAGGAGCGGGCGCCGCGCCGGGTGAGCCCCTCGCGGAGGTGGCGCAGCGGATGGTCGTCGGGAGAGATGCCGGTGGCCCAGAAGTCGAAGACCACGCGCTCCTGAGGGGAGAGCATCGGCAGGAGCGGGGGCTGCACGAAGACCGTCGAGCCGGCGAGGAACTCCTCGCGGTCGCCTGCGGCGGTGCCGGCCTCCCAGAGCGCCTGCCGTCGCTGCAGACCGAGCGAGTCGAAGGCGCCCGCGGCGCCGAGGGCCTCCAGCTGAGCCGCGGTCGTGCCGACCCGCCGGGAGAGGTCGGCCATGCTCGCATAGGGTCCGCCGCGCTCGCGCTCGGCGACGATGTGCTCGGCGAGCGCGGTGCCGATGCCCTTCACCCCGGCCAGTCCGAGCCGGATCACGAAGCCGCTGTCGCGCCGGTGGTCGTCCGTGTGGAAGTGCTCGGTGCGGTCGAACAGTCCCGTGGGCGGCTGATCGGCGCGGAGGCAGTCGTCGCTCCCGTAGGCGGCGCCGCCCCTCCGACGTGAGGGGGCGTCCTCCCTCGCCTCGAGCCCGGGAGGCGCCAGGGAGCGGTTGACGTCGGGCGAGACGACCTCCACTCCGTGACGGCGCGCATCGGCGACCAGGGTGTGCGGGGCGTAGAAGCCCATGGGCTGCGCCCTCAGCAGCGCGGCGGTGAAAGCGGCGGGGTAGTGCAGGCGGAGCCAGGCACTCGCGTAGACCAGCAGGGCGAAGCTGATCGCATGGCTCTCGGCGAAGCCGAAGTTCGCGAACGCCTGGATCCGGAGGTAGATGTCGTCCGCGACCTCGCCGGTGATGCCGTTGCGGGCCATCCCCTGGTAGAGCCGCTTGCGGAGGGTCTCGATCTTCTCGGTCCCGCGCTTGGACCCCATCGCCCGGCGCAGCAGGTCGGCGTCCTCCGCGTTGCAGTCGCCGACGGCCACGGCCACCTGCATGAGCTGCTCCTGGAAGAGCGGCACGCCGAGGGTGCGCTTGAGCGGCGTCACGAGGAGGGGGTGCTGGTACGTCACCGGCTCCTCGCCGAGCTTGCGGCGGATGTAGGGGTGGACCGCACCGCCCTGGATGGGGCCGGGACGGATGAGCGCGACCTCGATCACCAGATCGTAGAAGCGGCGCGGCTGCAGCCGGGGGAGGGTGCCCATCTGCGCGCGGCTCTCGACCTGGAACACGCCTATCGAATCGGCGCGGCAGAGCTGGTCGTAGACGCCCTTCTCCTCCCGGGGGAGGGTGGAGAGGTCCCACTTCTCGCCGACGTGCTCGGCGACGAGGTCGAACGTGTACTGCAGGGCGGCCAGCATCCCGAGCCCGAGGAGGTCGAACTTGACCAGCCCCATCCAGGCGCAGTCGTCCTTGTCCCACTGCAGGACGGTGCGGTCCTCCATCCGCGCGGGCTCGATCGGGCAGACCTCGCCCACGGGCCGGTCGGTCAGCACCATGCCCCCGGAGTGGATGCCCAGGTGCCGGGGCGTGCCCAGCACCCGCGTGGTCAGGGCGACCACGTCCTCGGGGATGTCGTGGTCGGTGCTCTCGGTGACGGACCCCCACCGCTCGACCTGCTTCGACCAGCCGTCCTGCTGCCCGGCGCTGTATCCGAGGGCCTTGGCCATGTCGCGCACGGCGAACTTGGGCCGGTAGGTGATGACGTTGGCGACCTGGGCCGCGTTCAGCCGTCCGTACTTCCGGTAGACGTACTGGATCACCTCCTCGCGACGCTCCGAATCGAAGTCGACGTCGATGTCGGGCTCCTCGTCGCGGATGCTCGAGAGGAACCGCTCGAACGGCAGGTCGTAGAAGATCGAGTCGACCGCCGTGATGCCCAGGACGTAGCAGACCGCCGAGTTGGCGGCCGAGCCGCGTCCCTGGCAGAGGATGCCGTTCCGCTTGGCGTAGTGGACGATGTCGTGGACGATCAGGAAGTAGCCCGGGAAGTCCTTCTGCTCGATCACCGCGAGCTCCTTCTCGAGGCGGGCGAGGACGTCGGCGTCTGCGCGGGGGTACTTGGCCGGTACCGCCTCCCGCACGAGCTCGCGCAGCCAGCTCATCGTGGTGTGCCCCTCGGGGACCTCCTGGCGCGGCAGCCGGGGCCGGACTCGGCCGAGCTCGAAGGCGATCTCGTCGGCGACGCGCACCGTGTTCTCCACGGAGCCGGGGTAGCGGCGGAAGCGCTCGGCCATCTCGGCGCCGGAGCGCAGGTGGGCGCCGCCGGCAGCGGGGAGCCAGCCGTCCATCTCGTCGAGGCTCCGGCGTGCTCTGACCGCGGCGAGGGCCGTCTGGAGGGGGCGCTCCTCCGGCCGGGCGTAGTGCACGTTCCCGGTGGCGACCGTCCGCAGCCGGAGCTTCTCGGCGATCGCCGCCAGCTGGTCGTTGGCGCGCGAGGCGAGGGGGTCCCCGTGGTCGTACAGCTCCACGAGGACATTGGCGGGACCGAAGAGCCGGACGAGCTCGCGGACCTCCCGCTCGGCCGCGGCCTCTCCCGCAGCGGCGAGCGCGTGACGGACCGCTCCCTTGCGGCAGCCCGTCAGCACGATCCAGTGGCCGTCGGCGGCGCGGGCGAGCTCCTCGAGGTCGTAGCTCGGCTTGCCCTTCTCGGCTCCGGCGAGCTGGGCGGTGGTGATCGCGCGGGCGAGGCGGTGGTAGCCCTCCTCGCGACGGGCGAGGACGAGCAGGTGGGTCCCCTCCGGATCGGCGACCCCGTTCTGAGGCGAGGTGAGCCCGATCGAGAGCTCGGCTCCGAAGGCCGTGCGGACGGGGTGCCCCTGCGCGGCCTCAGCCATCCTCACGATGCCGTAGAGGCCGTCGTGGTCGGTGAGCGCGAGAGTGTCGATGCCGAGCCGGACGGCCTCCTCGACCAGCTGCTCCGGCTTGCTCGCCCCGTCGAGGAAGCTGAAGTGGGAGTGGGCGTGCAGCTCGGCGTAGGGCACCGGATGAGCCGGCGGCCGGACGTCGTCCCCGGCCACGTAGGCGGGGCGCTTGTGCGACCAGGCCGGGCTGTCGCCGCCGTCGCCGCGGACGACCGTGCCGTCGGCGCGCTTGCCGCTGGAGAGGCGGCGCTCGAACTCCGACCAGGGGATCGGCGGATTGTTCCAGCCCATCGGGGCTCCTTCGGTGCTCGTTCGCGGTGGTGGAGGGACTCTCCGGGTCAGTCGTAGCGGGCCTCGGCGGCCCAGACCCCGTCGAGGCAGAGCAGCAGCCAGGCGACACCGCCGGCGTCGACCACCTGGAAGCGGTCGTAGCGGACGGCGGTGCTCGGATCCCACCAGCGCTCGTCGATCGGCCAGGGACCCGCCCATCCGGCGAGGGGCTCCAGGCGGGCCTGGGACGTCCCGGGGGTGAAGTAGGCGGGCACGGAGCTGAGGGCGCCGCGCTCGTCGACCGAGACGGGTTCGCCCCTCGGTCCGCGGACCAGCACGGCGGCGGGCTCCGCGAAGACCGTCGGCGGGAGGGGCGGCGGCAGGGAGCCGGGCCAGGGCAGTGTCCTCGGCCTGGCGTCGCCCGGCTCCCGGTCGCCCCACGGGATCAGGTGCTGGCGGTCGCGGAGGGACCGACCCCCTCCGATCGACGCGGTCATCACGGCCTCGTGCCCGAGCATGCTCTGCACGCGGCTCAGCCCGTGGTGGACGCGCTCCTCCGGGGCGGTGCCCCAGAGACCCTGTTCATGGTTGCCGATCGCGTCGACCGCCTCGGGCTCGACGCACAGCCGCGAGATCGGCGCTCCGAGACCGGTGTCGATCGCCCCGCTGCCCTGCAGCTGCCAGCGGACCCGGTCGAGCACGTCGCCCGGGGTGAACCATCTCGGGTGCAGCCAGCTCCGGGAGGAGACCTCACCGCGCTCGCTGACGACCTCGATGCGAATCGCGGTCGCGACCAGCTGTGCGCGGGTGAGCCCGGCGACGAACTCCTCAGCGGGGACGCGGAAGGCGAAGGCGGCCTGGTCGATGCGGTCCAGAGGGGGCTCGAACTCCATCGCCCGGTCGAGGCGCTCCGGCGGGAGCCGGGGCACCACCGTCTCCGACTCCGCTCCGGCGGCGAGGAGGTGCGCGTGTGCGCCCTCCGGACCGAACCGGGCGGCGACGTCCTCCCGAGGCAGGGCGGCGAAGGCGCCGAGGGTGCGGACGCCGAGCTTGCGCAGGAGCGCCACCAGGTCGTCCCCTCGGCGGGGTACGCGGGCAAGGGCCGCGACGGACTCGGTCTCGAGCGCGTCGAGCGGGAGCGGGGCGAGGAAGCCGGCCGCTGCTCCTGCGGGCACGACGGCGACGGGGCGGCCGGAGTGCTTCGCGGCGAGCTCGGAGGCGAAGAGCCCGTCGGCGATCCCGATGCGGGCGTCGGGCAGACCCAGCTCGGCCAGACGCTGCAGGATCGCCTCGGCCGCGCTCTGCTCGCTCCCGTAGTAGCGGCGGGGACCGCGGGCACGGATCGCGCACAGGCCGGGCCGGATCAGCTGGACGCCCGGAGTGATCTCCTCGAGCGCCTGGATGAGCGGCTCGAACGCCCGGTGGTCGAGCACCGGGTCGTACGGGAGGACGGCGAGACCCGTGCAGCGGGACTGCGCCTCGCGCACGCGCATGCCCCGCCGGACCCCCTCCGCCCGGGCAGCGGGGGAGGAGGCGAAGACCAGGCTCTTCTCCGTGAGGGCCAGGGGGTGCTCGGCGCCGAGGCCGGCGTCGGCGGCGGCCGCGAGGAGGGGCCAGTCGGGGCACCAGACGAGGATCGTCCGCCGCAGCTCGGGTGCGCTCGCCATCTCAGACCGCCCTCTCGTGCAGGCGGCCGTGCTCGACCCGGGAACCGAAGGCGCTCTCGACGCCGGGCATGCTCATCCGCACCGTGCGCACCCGGGTGCCGGCCCGGCCGACCACATCGACCATCGCCTCCCGGGAGCGCAGGTAGCCGTGGCCGTCGCCGAGCCCCTCCCAGCGGCTGCTGCGGACGCTGAGCCGCGCCTCGGCCTGGGGCCACTCGCCGAGGACCACGAGAGCGGCACCCCGCTGACGCAGTCGTGCTCCCAGACGCGAGACGTCCGCCGAGGAGACGGAGGCGGGCGGACGGGTGAGCACGACGGTCAGCACATCGACCAGAGCGGCGGTGACGGTGAGCCAGTGCTCGGCCGGTGCGGGCACGAGCACCAGGCGCTCGAGGTCGATCCCCATGCCGGCGGCGGCCTCGGCCCCGAACTCCGGGACACCCACCACTCCGCACCACGAGCCCTCGGCGGACGGGCCGGCGAGCAGCCCCATCGCCAGGCTCATCGAGCCCTCCACCGAGTAGGCCGCACCCTGCTTGAGCGAGCCGCCCGGGAGCACGGAGGAGAAGGCCGGCAGAGTGGCGAGGCTCCTGGTCTCGAGGGTGGTCGCCTGCATGTCCCGGATGCGGGACTGCAGCTCCTTCACCGACGCGAGCTGCCGCAGAAGGGGCTCTGCGGCCTCGGCCGTCTCCGCGGAGACGAGGGGTGAAGGGGGGCTCATCTGCCCATGTTCGAACATGTGTTCGAGTATGTCAATCGCCACCGACATCCACCGGCGAGCCGTTCGGACCCTTCCGCGACCGGCCCGCACGGGGCACCGTGGAGGTGGTTCCCGACGTCCCGGGCAGTCTCGCATCCGCCCCCGACATCACCGTCCGGCGACGTCCTCCGCCGGATCCCGGCGGGGCAGGGGCCTCCGCCCGCGCCTCTACCATGGGAGCCATGTCCGACGCCCTGCCCGACCCCGCCGACTCCGACGCCACAGCCCCGGCCGCGCCGCGCAGGCGGACCCTCGTGGTCAAGATGGGGTCCAGCTCGGTCACCAAGCAGTCGGGTCCGGATCCCGTTCTCCTGGCCGGCGCGCTCGAGAGCGCGTTCGCCGCCCGCGCGATGGGCTGGGACGTCGTGCTGGTCTCCTCCGGTGCCGTGTCCTCGGGCAGGGCGCTCTTCGCCCGCTCGCAGGAGGAGCCGATCAGCGCCCGCCTGGCGGCAGCGGTGGGCCAGACCGTCCTGATGGGCTTCTACCGCTCCGTGGCCGAGCTCTCCGGCGCCCTGGTCGCGCAGATCCTCATCGGCGAGTCGGACCTCGCCTCGCCCCGGCAGATGGCGCACGTCGCCGAGGCGATCCGCCACGCCCTCGACGCCGGAGTCGTGCCCGTCGTCAACGGCAACGACACCATCGACTCCGCAGGCTCGGACAACGACGGCGTCGCCGGCGGACTGGCGATGCTCCTCGGCGCGGACCTTCTGCTGCTGCTCACCGACGTCCCCGGCGTCTTCGCCGGCAGCATCGCCGAGGGCGTGCATCTCGAGGAGCTGGGCATCTCGGATCTGCGCCGCATCGGCGTGCAGAAGGGCGGCACCGGCCGAGGGGGCATCCGCTCCAAGCTGCGGGCCGCCGAGCTCGCCGCGCACAACGGAGTCTCGACCAGGATCGCCGGGGCGCGCACCCCCGAGGTCATCCTGGGCGCTCTGGGTGGGCCGGGTCCGGGCACCCTCGTCCGAGCCGTGCACGCGCATCCGCCCGTGGAGCAGCGCTGGATCTCCGGAGTGGCCACCGGCCGCGGCCGCGTCGAGATCAACCTCGAAGCCGAGCGGAGCATCGGCGCGGGCTCGAGCCTGTTCGCCTCGGGCATCAAGCGCGTCTCCGGCGAGTTCGGCGGCGGCGACGTGATCGAGGTGCGCGCCCTCAGTGGAGAGCTCCTGGCGCGCGGCGTCTCCCGCGTCTCCTCGCGTCTGCTGACCCTGGTCCGCGCGCTCCGGGTCGACGAGATCGCCCGGGTCTTCGTGGCGGTCCTCGGCCATGCCGCCACGACGTCGCCGTCGGAGAGTCCCGGGGGCGAGGAGAGGCCGCAGCTGACCCGCGCTCTGGAGTACGCGCGCACTCTCTCCTCCGAGCACGCGCGGGCCGTCGCGATGGAGATCGTCTCCCTCTTCCCCGCCGAGAGCTTCTCGGCCCTGCTGGGTCAGGGAGCGGGTGAGGGCGAGCTGGTCGAGCGCTACACCCGGCTCGTCCGCACCCTCGCCATCGTGGAGAACGAGAACCTGGCCGTCTTCCGCTCCTGACCGCCGGAGGCGCGCCACGAATCAGTTCATTTCGCGCCTTCGCGTCATGATCTCCGTTCTCCGGTGTCTTCCTGGTGATGGCGCCGCTCCTGGGCGCCCCGACGGAACGGATCATCGATGAGCGTCCCCACTTCCACAGCCGGCCACTTCCGCGAGTCCGACATCACGCCCGAGAGCTTCGAGACCGAGCGGCTCGAGCGGCGGCTCGCCCTGCTCGAGGCGTCGATCGCCCAGGGGGAGCGGGCGCTGCTGGGCCGGATCGACCCGAGAACCGGAGAACCCCTTCCGGGTGCCTGTGGGGGCCACCGCGCCCAGCTGGTCAGCAACCTGACGACGGAGCGGGCCCTCGCCGAGCGCATCCGAGCGATGCTCGCCGCTCGGAGCTGACGGGGTGCGTACGGCACGATGGGACCATGGTCACCATCACCGTCGCCGGTCTCGCCCAGCACTTCCACCCCGCCGAGCGCGGCACCGTCCGCCTCGAGATCCGGCGCGAGTCGCGGTCCCGGCCCCAGGCGCTCGCCGAGGTCACCGCCCTGCATGCGCGGGTCCGGGAGGAGGCGGCCGCCGAGCAGGCGTCCGGCGCCGCCACCTGGTGGTCCTCCGATCAGATCTCGGTGTCCTCGGTCCGCCGGTACATCAAGGACTCGGACGTCACGCAGCTGTTCCACGTCGCGGCCGCCGGGGTCCGGGTGAAGTACCGCGACTTCGCGGCTCTCGGGCGCTGGGTCGGCTCGATCTCGGAGGTGCCGGGGATCCAGATCTCGGGGGTCGACTGGGACGTGACGGCGGCGCGACGGGCGGGCATCGAGCGCGAGGTCCGTACCGCTGCCGTACGCGACGCGCGCGAGCGGGCCGAGGCCTACGCGGCAGCCCTCGGCCTGACCGAGGTACGGGTGCTGACCCTCTTCGAGCCGGGCCTGCGCCCGCACACGCGCATCGAGGGCGGCTCGGCGCTGATGAGCCGCGCCAAGGCGTTCTCCTCGTCGGAGGAGCCGCTGGCCCTCAAGCCGGAGGACATCGAGGTCACCGCGTCGGTCTCCGCCGACTTCGAGGCGCACTGACGCGGAGCCGCGCTCGGGCGTGCGATCCCGCTGCGGTCCGAGAGCGCGAACCGGCACCTGCGACCCGCTGATCGTCTCGACGCCGACCGTGAGAAACGGCTCGAAGCGTTCATCCGTCGTCTCCACGACGACCCCCTCTCCGCCCGACCACCAGGCATCGACCACCATACGAGTATTGAGCACTCCTCGGCAGCTCTGTCGCGGTTCGGCGTCCACCGTGCGCACCACCGGGAATAGCGGTGGACCTCCGAGCGCTGAGGCAGGCATGGTCTCGCGCATCGGCTTCCTCTCCTTCGGCCATTACCAATCGGTCCCCGGGTCGCAGACCCGCTCCGCCCGCGACGTCCTCCTCCAGACGATCGAGCTCGCGGAGGCGGCGGAGGAGATCGGCATCGACGGCGCCTACGTCCGCGTGCACCACTTCGCGCCGCAGCTCGCCTCGCCGTTCCCGCTGCTGGCGGCGATCGCCGCGCGCACCCGCCGCATCGAGATCGGCACCGGGGTCATCGACATGCGCTACGAGAACCCGCTCTACATGGCGGAGGAGGCGGCTGCCGCCGACCTGATCTCGGGCGGCCGGCTCGAGCTCGGCGTCAGCCGGGGATCGCCCGAGACGGCCCTGCGCGGGTCCGAGGCGTTCGGCTTCGTTCCGCCTGAGGGGATGACCGACTCCGACCTCGCCCGGGAGAAGGTGCGGATCCTCCGGGAAGCGCTCGCCGGGGCGCCGGTCGCGCAGTCGGATCCGGCGATGACGCGCCAATCGCTCCCGCTCTCGATCGAGCCGCACTCGCCCGGGCTCGCGGACCGGATCTGGTGGGGTGCGGGCAGCTTCGCGACCGCTCGCTGGGCCGCCGAGCAGGGCATGAACCTGCAGTCGTCGACCCTGCTCCTGGAGGAGGAGGGCGTGCCCTTCGACGAGCTGCAGGCGCGCCAGATCCGCGACTACCGCGCCGCGTGGAGCGAGGCGGGCTGGGAGCGCGCCCCGCGTGTCTCCGTCTCGCGCAGCGTCCTTCCGATCACCAGCGATCTCGACCGCCTGTACTTCGGCGGCCGCGGCGAGCAGGACCAGGTCGCCACCCTCGAAGGCGTCCGCGCCCGCTTCGGCCGCAGCTACACGGGCGAGCCGGACGCCGTGGCCGCCGAGCTGGCCGCCGACGTCGCCGTGCAGGAGGCGGACACGCTGCTGCTCACCGTGCCCAACCAGCTGGGCGTCGAGTACAACGCGCGGCTCCTGCGCACCGTCGCGGAGTCGATCGCCCCGGCTCTCGGCTGGTCGCGGGCGACCGTGAGAGTCTGACGCCGAGGCCCGAGGCCCGAGGCCCGAGGCCCGAGGCCGAGGCCGGAACGCCCCGTCTCCTCGAGGAGAGGCGGGGCGCCCGTCGTTCTCCGCCCCTCGCATCCCTCCCGCCGACGCGAGGAGGGGACGGTACCGGAAACGACGGAACCCCCCGCCTCTCCGAAGAGAGACGAGGGGTTCCGATCAGTGTGTCCGAGGGGGGACTTGAACCCCCACGCCCTATACGGGCACTAGCACCTCAAGCTAGCGCGTCTGCCATTTCCGCCACCCGGACGAGTGTTTCCTTCGACCTGCGTTTCCGCGGCCGAAGAAGACATTAGCACGGTTCCGGAGCCTCTCATGCCACCCTCCGGCCCCCGGCCTCCGCGCGCCGTCGAGTCCGCGCCGGTACCGTTGCCCGCATGTCCGACAGCATCGACAGCGCGCCCGTGGCCGACAGCACCCTCGACGAGACCGCGCTCATCGCGCGCGATCTCATCCGCTTCGACACCAGCAACTACGGCGACGGGAAGGCGGAGCCGGAGCGCCCGGCCGCGGAGTACGTCGCGGCGAAGCTGCGCGACCTCGGCCTCGAGCCCGAGCTGATCGACTCCGACCCGGGACGCACGAGCGTCGTGGCGCGGGTCGCGGGGGAGGACCGCGAGCGCGGCGCCCTCGTCGTCCACGGGCACCTCGACGTGGTGCCCGCCATCGCCGACAACTGGAGCGTCGATCCGTTCGGCGGCGAGATCAAGGACGGCATGCTCTGGGGCCGCGGCGCGGTCGACATGAAGAACATGGACGCGATGATCCTCGCCTCGCTCGGCGACATCCTCCGCGAGGGGAGGCGCCCCTCCCGCGACCTCGTCATCGCCTTCTTCGCCGACGAGGAGGCGGGCGGCGTGCGGGGCTCGGGATTCCTGGCCCGTGAGCGGCCCGAGCTCTTCGCCGGAGCGACCGAGGCGATCAGCGAGGTCGGCGGCTACTCGATCGAGCTGGCGGGCAAGCGCGCCTACCTCGTGCAGACGGGCGAGAAGGCGCTGATGTGGCTGACCCTCCGCGCGCACGGCACGGCGGGGCACGGCTCGCAGATCAACTCCGAGAACGCCGTCACCCGGCTGGCGCAGGCGATCGCCCGCATCGGCAGCGAGGAGTGGCCCACCCGCCTCACCGACACCACGCGCGAGCTGCTCGACGAGGTCGCCCGCCTGCTCGGCCACGACCCTCAGCGCAGCACTCCGGAGGAGCTCGCACTCGCCACCGGCACCGCCTCGCGCTTCATCGCCGCGACGCTGCGCACCACCGCGAATCCGTCGATGCTGTCGGCCGGCTACAAGGCCAACGTCATACCGGGCACGGCGGAGGCCACCATCGACGTGCGCGTCCTCCCCGGCGAGGAGGACGCGGTGCTCGAGCGCCTGAAGGTCCTCGCGGGCGAGCATGTCGAGATCCTCGTCCAGCACCGCGACATCGGGCTCGAGGTGCCCTTCGCCGGCCCCCTCGTCGAGAGCATGGCCGCCTCGATCCGCCGGTTCGACCCGGGCGCCGAGGTCCTGCCGTACCTGCTCTCCGGAGGCACCGACAACAAGGCGCTCTCGACGCTCGGCATCACCGGCTACGGGTTCGCGCCGCTCCAGCTGCCGTCGTCCCTGGACTTCCCGGCGCTGTTCCACGGGGTCGACGAGCGCGTCCCACTGGACGCACTAGTGTTTGGCAGGAAGGTCCTGACCGATCTCCTGCTGAGCTCCTGACGGCGCCGCGGACCGGGTCAGCACCGACCGATCCCGACCGACTGCTGGCCGACGACGCCCCAGCCCTCCTCGAAAGTGACGCATGGGCCTGCTCGACGCGCTGATCCTGGGACTCGTCCAGGGTCTGACCGAATTCCTCCCCATCTCCTCCAGCGCCCACCTCCGGATCGTCAGCGAGCTGCTGCCCGGTCTCGGCGGCCGCGACACCGGAGCCGCGTTCACCGCGATCACGCAGCTGGGCACCGAGACCGCCGTCATCATCTACTTCTGGCGCGACATCGTGCGGATCGTGTCGCACTGGTCCCGCTCCCTGGTCGGCCGCATCCCGCGCTCGGACCCGGACGCCCGCATGGGCTGGCTGATCATCCTGGGCAGCCTCCCGATCATCGTCCTCGGCCTCGTCTTCCAGGACGCGATCGAGACGACCCTCCGCTCCCTGTGGGTGGTGGCCACCACCCTCATCCTCTTCGGCATCCTGCTCGGCATCGCCGACGCGGTCGGCGCGAAGAAGCGCCGCCTGCGCGATCTGGGCGTCCGCGACGGCCTGATCTTCGGAGGCGCGCAGGCGCTCGCCCTGATCCCCGGCGTCTCCCGGTCGGGAGGCACCATCACCGCCGGCCTCTTCCTCGGCTACGAGCGCAAAGCGGCGGCGCGCTACTCCTTCCTCCTCGCGATCCCCGCGGTGTTCGGCAGCGGCCTCTACCAGCTGTACAAGAGCATCAGCGACCCGGTGGTGCTCCCGAACCAGGTCCAGGTCGGCGGGCTCGAGACCCTGGTGGCGACCATCGTCGCGTTCGTGGTCGGCTTCGTCGTGATCGCGTTCTTCATGAGCTACATCTCCCGCCGCAGCTTCCGCCCGTTCGTCGTGTACCGCATCGTGCTCGGCGTCGTCCTGATGGTCGCGCTCGCCACCGGCCTGATCGCCGCCTAGATGCGCGCCTGGACCGCCGCGGACGTCCCCGCCCTGCCCGGCCGGGGAAGCGCCCCGCGCCTGCACGACACCGCGACCGCCGGCCCCGTCGAGCTCGACGCGCCCAGCGGAGTCGCGAGCCTCTACGTCTGCGGCATCACGCCCTACGACGCCACCCATCTCGGGCACGCGTCGACCTACCTCGCCTTCGACACGGTCCAGCGCGTCTGGCTCGACGCGGGCTGCACGGTCGAGTACGCCCAGAACGTGACCGACGTCGACGACCCGCTGCTCGAGCGGGCGACGGCCACCGGCGTCGACTGGCGAGACCTGGCTGAGGAGCAGGTCGAGCTGTTCCGCGGCGACATGGCCGCGCTGCGCGTCCTGCCTCCGCAGCACTACGTCGGCGTCACCGAGACGGTGGATCCCATCGCGGAGGCGGTCGCCCGTCTGGAGCGCGACGGCGTCGCCTACCGCGTCCCTGCTCCGGACGCGGCGGAGGACGGCGCGAGCGACCTCTACTACGACATCGCCGCGGCCGAGAGCGCCGTCTGGCACCTGGGCAGCGAGAGCCGGCTCGACGCGGAGTCGATGGCCCGCTTCTCGGCGCTGCGTGGGGGCGACCCGGAGCGCGCCGGCAAGCGCGACCCCCTCGATCCGCTGCTCTGGCGCGCCGAGCGCGCCGGCGAGCCCGCCTGGGACGCCGAGGTCGGCCGCGGTCGTCCGGGCTGGCACATCGAGTGCTCGGTGATCGCCCTCGACCGGCTCGGACCCGAGTTCACCCTGCAGGGCGGCGGGAGCGACCTGGTCTTCCCGCACCACGAGTTCAGCGCCGGCCACGCCGCCTCCCTGTCCGGCCGTCCTCTGGCCCGCGCCTACGCGCACGCCGGGATGGTCGCCTACCAGGGCGAGAAGATGAGCAAGTCGCTCGGCAACCTGGTGCTGGTCTCGCGTCTGCGGAGCGAAGGAGCGGACGCGCGAGCGATCCGCCTCGCACTCCTCGCGCACCACTACCGCTCCGACTGGGAGTGGCTGCCCGAGGACCTGCCGTCGGCCGAGGCGCGCCTGGCGCGCTGGGAGTCGGCCCTCGCCGCCGTCGGACCGCGCTCGGCGCTCGAGGTGCTGACGCAGCTGCGCGAGGTGCTGGCCGACGACCTCGACACTCCGGCCGCCCTCGCGGTCGTGGACGCCGCACTCACCGAGGGCGTGGACGACCCGTCGCTCCTGCGCGACGCGGTCGACGCCCTGCTCGGAGTCCGTCCGGCCTGACGCCCGTCCGGCTCGAGGCGTGTCCGGTCCGTGATCCGTCCGGCCTGAGCCCGACCGGCCTGAGGCCCGACCGGCCTCAGGCCCGACCGGCTCGGACCCCCTCAGGGCCCGGTCCTCTGAGGAAGGCCGGAGGGTCACCGGTCGGGACCGGTCCTGTGATCGCCGGCTCCGACGCTCGAGCGCCGGCGGGGGCTACGGCCGCCAGGGCTCCTCGCCCGAGCGGCCGTCGCCGCGGCGGCGCAGGTAGCGCTCGAACTCCTGGGCGATCGCCTCGCCGCTCGCCTCGGGCGAGTCGACGGTGTCTCGCGCCTGCTCGAGCTGGGCGATGTACGCCGCCATCTCCTCGTCCTCGGCGGCGAGGGCGTCGATGCCGCGCTCCCACTCCTCCGCCTCCTCGACGAGGTCGCCGCGGGGGATCGCCAGGCCGACGACCTCCTCGAGCTTCTCGAGCAGCGCCAGCATCGCCTTGGGCGAGGGCGCGTTGTGCACGTAGTGCGGGACGGAGGCCCAGATCGAGACGGCGGGGATGCCGACCTTCTGCGCGGCCTCGCCGATCACGCTGAGGATGCCGACCGGCCCCTCGTAGCTGGAGCGCTCGAGCTCGAACGAGCTGCGCAGCTCCGCGTTCTCGCTCGAGGCGAAGATCGAGATCGGCCGGGTGTGCGGGACGTCGGCGAGCATCGCGCCGAGGAAGACGACGGCGGAGATGTCGATCGCGAGCATGGCGTCGACGACCTCGGCGGCGAAGCTCTTCCAGCTGCGCGAGGGCTCGGTGCCGATCATGAGGTACAGCGCGCTCTCGGCGTCGACCGAGGTGTCGGCCGGGCCGAAGATCTGGGTGCCGGGCCAGGCGAGACTGCGACGGCCGTCCTCGCCGATCGAGAGCATGGGGCGGGTGTACTGGAAGTCGTAGTACTGCTCGGCGTCGACGGCGAAGAGGGGCACGTACTCCCCGGCGTCCTTGACCAGCCGCAGCGCGCCGCTGGCGGCGTCCCCGGCGTCGTTCCAGCCCTCGAAGGCCACGACCAGGACGTTCCCCGTGATCACGTTCATAGGCAGGATCTCCGCGTTCGGCTCGATGTCCGGGGAGCGCACACCGCGCCTGTCCCTCCGTCCAGGATAGGACCGCCTCCGACCCCGGCCGCCTCCTGTTCCGCTCCACCCTCCTCTCCTCCTTCGCGGGGCTGATGCTCGCGCTCGACGGCCACGCGATCGTGATGTCGCGGGTGTCGCTCCT